>JAFLUU010000120.1 GCA_022508585.1 Prevotellaceae bacterium
ACGGATTCGAACCGCCGACCCTCTGCTTGTAAGGCAGATGCTCTGAACCAGCTGCGCTAAGCGCCCATATCTTTTATTACCTTTTTCCTTCGCTCAAGGAGGCGTTGTGTTATCATTTCTTTCAAACACAGTGCAAAGGTAATACTTCTTTTTTTACCACCAAAGGATTTATCAACTTTTTTTGCTTTTAATATGAAAAAACACCTATTTATTCTTCACCTGCAAGTGCTTCTTACTATTTACTTGAGCTAATATACGCATTGAACTAATAGTGTAAGAGCACGATTAGTTCAACACTATATCATACTCTGATAGCTTTAAGAATGGCTTCAATCTTAAGCAGGTCAGTACAGAGGGTACTGACTTCACGTACATCGTGTACGAGGACAGTAAGATCGGCGTGAAAGAAGCCTTTGTCGGCATGAATGTTCATTCCTTTGATATTTAAACCGCTACGCTTGAAAATAGATTCTGCAATATGGAATAGCGTTCCTTTTTTATCGGCTCCCTCCACGTGAATAGTGGTTTCAAAAAGATGACCACGCTGCATCGCCCACTTTACCGCTACAATATTGTTGCCAAACTGGCTCTTAAGTTTAGTAGCGACCTCACACTCTCGCTTATGGAGGGTAAAAATATGCTCTGCCTCGTCAATATAACCCAAAGCATCGTCGCCAGGAATAGGATGACAGCAAGTAGCGACATTACAATGCTCTATTGTAAGTTCATCAATACAGAAAATCTTTTTGCGATCGATTTTAGAAATAAAAGCATCGTCATTAACTACCGAATGCGCATCCTTTCGGTCTAATAGAGCCTGCGGAGCATGATTATCACCGCTCTTGACGAAAGGAATGAGGCTACGCCATGAAATTTTGCCTCCCTTACCCTGCCCTTTCAGGTAGCTTATATCATCATCACCGAGAGCAATGATGCCCATCGCCACATCAAGCAAAAATTTACCTGCAGTAGCACGCTGATGAAAGACGCGAAGTTTGTCAAGAATGGTGGTATTGTATTCTATCCCCTTCTGTGTAAGGAAATTGCGCAGCAGCCGCTCGCCTTCAACCTGCTTTTCGCGGTCAAATTTGCGTAAGCAGGCTTGAATCTTGCTGCGAGCTTTGGCAGTAGTTACATAATCAAGCCATTCGCGCTTCACCTGCTGAGTACGCGCGGTAAGGATTTCCACTTGATCGCCGGAGTTAAGCGGTTCAGTGGCGGGAACAAGTCGATGATTGACCTTAGCTCCTATACAATTGGTGCCAAGAAAAGAATGAATGGAGAAAGCAAAATCCAACGCCGTTGCACCGGCAGGCATAGTCTTGATTTCCCCCTTTGGCGTGAATACGATGATTTCAGAAGCGTAAAGATTGAGCTTAATTGTGTCAAGAAGATCAAGCGAGTCGGGCTGTGGATCATCAAGGATTTCCTTTATCGTATGAATCCAGCCATCCATTTTCTCATCCGAGACATTATGTTCTTCTGTCTGCGCCTTATATTTCCAATGAGCGGCGACTCCCTGCTCGGCGATATCCTGCATACGACGAGAGCGGATCTGCACTTCTATCCACTCGCCGCGATTACTCATCAACGTAACGTGCAGAGCCTGATAACCGTTAGCCTTGGGATGATTAACCCAGTCGCGGGTGCGATCGGGGTGGAGCTTATAGATTTTTGTGAGCGCAACGTAGATATTAAAGCAAGTGTTCACTTCATCCTCGCCCTCTTTCGGCTCAAAAATGATACGGGTGGCAAGAATGTCGAAGATCTCCTCAAAAGTAACGTGCTTATCCTGCATCTTCTTCCAGATAGAATAAGGAGTCTTGATGCGGGCATCTACAGTGTAAACCAACCCCAGTCTATCGAGGGCAGTAGTGATTGGTTTGATGAACTCACGGAACACAACATCGCGCTCGGCCTGCGTAGCAGCGAGCTTATTTTGTATTAACTCGTAGTCATCCGGATGTTCGTACTTAAAGCTCAGATCTTCAAGCTCGGTTTTTATCGTATTGAGGCCGAGACGACCGGCAATAGGCGCGTAAATATACAATGTCTCGCCGGCAATTTTATATTGCTTGTTGGGGCGCATCGACGAGAGGGTGCGCATATTGTGAAGGCGGTCGGATATTTTAATAAGGATTACGCGAATATCCTCACTCATCGTCAACAGCAGCTTTTTGAAGGTCTCGGCCTGCAAAGAAGCGCGCTCACCGAAGATACCGCCCGAGATCTTTGTCAATCCCTCGACAATAGTTGCGATTTTAATTCCGAAGAGGTTCTGAATATCCTCGAAAGTGTACTCGGTATCCTCCACCACGTCATGAAGCAAAGCCGCACAAATACTGGTAGAGCCGAGTCCTATCTCTTCGCAGGCAATGCGAGCCACAGCAATGGGGTGCATTATATAAGGCTCGCCGGAGCGGCGACGTGCCCCCTTGTGCGCCTGCTTGGCAAAGTTAAAAGCACGCGTAATGATGTCAACCTTTTTTCTATGGTTGGAAGCAAGGTAAGCATCGAGTAACTTGCGAAAAGACTGATAGACCTGCTGTTCCTCAAGCTCCTCACCGGTTAGCGTTTTCTCAATCTCTGCCATAACTTTATCGTGCTAATATTATTGTTCGCCCTTATTTTCGTTCCGATATATAATCTCTCCGCACCTACGCTACTTCACTCTTAGCTTCTGGCCGGCGCGAATTTGATCTCCCTTGAGCTTATTTTTGCGTTTCAGCTCAGCCACGGTGGTATGATTGCGCTTGGCAATAGCACCGAGGTTGTCGCCGGATCTGACAGTAATCTCCTTGCCACGAGAAGCGCTCGAACTGCGGCTTTTGGACTTGGAGCTACGAGCATTGCGGACACCGGCGGAGCTACGCGAGCCGGCAGAGCCTGTCAACGCCTTAGCCTCGGCTGCCGAAGCCGCATTCTCCAATTCTGCAACCTCGCCGCTGCCGCTGACAAGGGTGCTGTCGCCAGGCATCACATTAAACGCGAGATCGATGCTGCTGTGATAGAGCGAATCCTCGACACCGGCGAAACGAACCGCCTGCTCTATAGGCAAAGCGATGACGCTATGCCTGCGACCGCCGGGAATAAGCGTTGTTTTATACTGCGGATTGAAACTGCGGATCTCCTCAACGGTAATACCGCAGACATCGGCAATCTGTTCCATGTAAAGATCGTAGTGAACAACGGCAGTGTCCACCTCTATAGCCTTGATAGTCTTACGCGCTTTGATGTTATGCTGACTATAATTGTTCATGATGTAAGTAGCAGCGATAAAAGCCGGCACATAACCGCGTGTCTCGCGCGGAAGGTAGGGATAGATTACCCAAAAGTCCTTCACGCCGCCGGCACGCGCGATAGCTTTGCTGACATTGCCCGCGCCACAGTTGTAAGCGGCGAGCACAAGGCTCCAGTCGCCGAACTGCTCGTAGTCGCGCTTAAGCATACGGGCGGCAGCGTCGGTCGAGAGATACGGATCATTGCGCTCATCTACCCAACTATTGATGTCAAGCCCGAAAGATTTGCCCGTGCTGGGCATAAACTGCCAGAGGCCGCCCGCACCCGCGCGGCTCTTGGCCGTAGGGTTGAGACCACTCTCTATAACAGGCAGGAAGCGGAGCACCTCGGGCAGATCATAGCGGTCAAGAATGTCGTCGAAAATATTACCGTACAGATTATATTTGCCAAGCATTATGGAGACGGAACGACGCATATTGGTAGCGTAGCGATCAATGTAACTCTTGACTATACTGTTGAACACATGGAACTCCTCCGGCCCGGGAATAGCCTTCAGACGCTCGGCGTAGTACTCATCGCTGAAAAACGGGTTTATATCCTCCAACTCAACCTCGTCATCGAGGGGGCTAAGGAAGTTTGCCTCGAAGAATGAGCCCACCTCATCGTCCTCAGCCTCTTGCAGGCCGAAAGGCACATACTCATCATCAGCCACAATGTCATCTGTCTGCGCCGCCACCGGCAGAAAAGCCACAAAGAGCAAAGACAGTGTTATAAAAAATTTCTGTTTATTCATCTTCTATTATAATATGGTGTAGTACGAACACTACCGGTCGTCAAAAATTCAAGCTGCACTGCACTCCCACCGCCCTACTGCAGCGATTGCCTCCCATTTTGTCGAGCTCGATTGTGGCAGGCTCCACCGTAAGGGAGAGATCCTTGCTGATGTCGAACGTAGAGAGCTGCGCGTCCACATAAGCATCGACCACAGAGACTAAATACACCCCGAAGAAGGCAAAGATGCTCATGTCGCGATACTTGCGATAGTAGTCGCGCTTATGACGGAAGATCTTTTTGAACTGCTCCTCGCGTCCCGTGATGTCATAGCCCATAGGCAGCATATTTTTATACGATGCAGTGTTAGGATCATCGTCCATAATGTCGAGATAGGCCTGCGAGTAGTCGTCATACATCTGCTGGTTCCACAGCAAAGCGTAGGTGCAGCCGATAAAGCCGCCGTAGATGATAGGCAACTTCCAGTATTTGCGATTATAGATCTGGCCAGCGCCGGGCAGCACGAGCGAGAGCCACAGAGCGCGCTTAGGGTCGGGCACAGCCCTAAGGGCAGCTTTTTGCTGCAAGTCCGCACGAGAGCCTTTGCCCTTTGTGCGGGACTGAAGCTGCGGCACAAGGCTGTCTATGTTGAGAGAAACAAGGCTATCGCCGTTAAAGCTGACCGAAGGGAGCATAGCCACCGGAGCATCATCGTCGCCGTCCATGCCAACACCCATCGAAGCAGCCGAAACCGCAGCAACGGAGAGCCACGGAGCGAGCAGAAACAATATAACCCTTACAACTTTCAACCCTTGCTATTTAATCCTGCCGAGAATGCTGAGCACATGGCGCATCTCCTGCTCGGTGGCAAAAGGAATGGTTATCTTACCCTTACCACCGGCGTAGCGCGCCTGCACTTTGATGCCGAATTTCTTGGAAAGCAAGCCCTGCGCCGCCGTCAGCTCCTTGGGCATAGTCGCAGAAGCCTCCACGCTGCGCGCACTCTGCGAGGGAGTCTTGCCTTGGTTTATCTCCTTGACCATCTCCTCCACCTTGCGCACGGAGTAGCCCTTCTTCTGTATTTCATTGAAGAGCCTGACCTGCTGAGCAGGGCTCTCCAAGCCCAGAATAGCGCGCGCGTGCCCCTGATCTATCTGCTTGTTGCGCAGGGCGAGCTGCACGGGTGCCGGTAGCTTCAGCAGGCGCAGATAATTCGCCACAGTGGTGCGCTTCTTGCCCACCTTCTCGGCCACAGCCTCCTGCGTGAGGTTCATCACCTGCTGCATATTGCTGTAAGCCAGCGCAATCTCGATAGCATTGAGATCCTCGCGCTGAATATTCTCCACCAGCGCCATCAGAGCCACACTCTCGTCGCTGGCCTTGCGCACATAGGCCGGCACTGTGGTGAGGCCGGCCATCTGACTGGCCCTCCAGCGACGCTCGCCGGCGATAATCTGATAGGTGCCGTCGTCCATCTGGCGCAGAGTGATAGGCTGCACGATGCCAATCTGCGCGATGCTGTCGGCCAACTCCTGCAGCGACTCCTGATCTATCTCGCGGCGCGGCTGATTGGGGTTGGCAAAGATACGCTTAACATCTATCTCGTTAATCGACGAGGAGCCCTGCGGGTTAATATCGTCGGTAGAGATCAGAGCATCGAGACCCCTGCCGAGAACACTATGCTTACTATTAGGAAATTTCTTATGTGGAGGCATAAAGCAGTTGACAATTTAACAATATACCATTTACCATTCATTCTTACGCTAAGTCAGCCCCTTAAACGCGGAGCCGCCGCACAGATAGGTCGTTACGACCGCTGCTTGCTGAGTATTTCTTTTGCCAAAGCGAGGTAATTGCGCGCACCTTTGGAGTCGGCGTCATACTGCACCGCAGCCATGCCGTGCGACGGCGCCTCGCTCAGCTTCACATTGCGCTGTATCACGTTCTTAAACACGAGGTCTTCAAAATGTCGCTTCACCTCGTTGTATATCTGGTTGGCCAACTTGAGCCTGCCGTCGTACATCGTGAGCAGGAAGCCTTCAATCTGTAGCGACGGGTTGAGCTTGCGTTTCACCAACTTGATAGTGTTGAGCAGTTGGGCGATACCCTCAAGCGCAAAGTACTCGCACTGCACCGGTATAATCACCGAGTCGGCGGCAGTAATGGCATTAACCGTGATAGACCCTAACGACGGAGAGCAATCGATGAGAATAAAGTCATATTCGTCCTTCAGCGGGGTCAGCATCTTCTTCATCAGCAGCTCGCGCCCCTCGTTTATGGCAAACAACTCGCGCTCCGCGCCGGCCAGCGTTACATGACTAGAGATAATGTCGAGGTTAGGCACGTCAGTGGTGTATATAGCATCATGAGGATCCGCCCCGTTGATCAGACAGTCGTAGATAGTGCAGTCGATGTTGCCCACCTCCAGGCCAAGCCCCGACGAGGAGTTAGCCTGCGGGTCGGAATCGACCAGCAGCACGCTCTTCTCCAACGTAGCCAGCGAGGCCGCCAAGTTAATAGCCGTGGTGGTCTTACCAACACCGCCCTTCTGATTGGCAATAGCGATTATCTTACCCATAGCAGATACGTTTTATGCCTATATAGGCAATGTATTTGGCAAAATTACGATTTCTTTTCCATTTATCCCCCCTGCCGCGCACCTTTTCTTTGCAAACCCGCACAAAATACCACCCTTCCTTTTATTCACACACTGCAAATCTGCACCCAACCCTCTCACTTCTGTCCAACACTCCCACCTCACTATCCCAAACCACACTCTTCTCGCATCTTACCCCCACCCTGCCGCACCTTAACCTCCTTCTTAGCGCATCTTAGGCCCTCGAAGTTCATACAAATGTCGTGCGCGCGCGATTTTTGAGCCTCGGCGTCTGTTTTTTCATCGTGAAACTTTAAAAAATCATATAAGAATTTCTAAAAAACCTTA
>JAFLUU010000121.1 GCA_022508585.1 Prevotellaceae bacterium
GGTTCTGCCTGCAACCAAACCCCACTTTATAGTGTTGTATCACGCCAAACTCGCACAATACCCCCATCTTGCGGCGACAAATGTCGTGCGCGCGCGATTTTATGTCGTCAAACTTTGAAAATTCATATATAAATTCTCGAGAAATCATATATGAATTATTATAACTTTATATATGAATTTTCAAAAATTCATATATGATTTTTTGAAGTTCAACGACATTTCTGCAAATTTCCACGACATTTCTACGCGCGCGGAGGCTCTAAAATCGGGTGCGGTGGGGGTATGATACACTTTTGGCGTGGTTTGGTGCAAGAAGGTGGGCTTTTGTAGAGACGAGAGCAGAACCGCTGGGCGATTTAGGCAGCCCTTAGGGCTGCGGAGCCGCACAAAACTGCCCTAAGGGCAGCGGAGCAGCAAGAAACAGCCGTTACGGCTGCCAAAAGGCGCGCACAAAGGAGGTCAGAGGTAGAGCAACAGTCCGGCGAGAGCGCTGAGCAGTATCATGCGAATGGGACTGACCTTAAAATAATGGGTGCCGACAAAGGCGGCGACAAAAAGAAAAATGCTTATGCCGAACTGCCATGGGCTGTCGGCGGGGTTGCCGAAATTATCCTCGCTCAGCAGCATCAGCACGGCGGCTATCAACAAACCGACGACGGTAGGGCGAAGAGCTTGCATGATGAGTTGAGTGATGGGGTGCTCACGATAGTGGCGGAGCACGCCTAACACCAACATCACGAGCAGGAACGACGGTAGCACGACGGCAATAGTGGCCAGCAGGCTGCCTGCTACGCCCCAAGCGGCGGGGTATCCGGCATTGATGACGGAGATATAGCCGGCGTAGGTGGCTGAATTGATGCCTATCGGCCCGGGTGTGGACTGGCTGATGGCGACTATGTCAGCGAACTGGGCTGTGGTGAGCCAGCTGTGGGCGCTTACTACCTCGCCCTGTATCATGGAGAGCATGGCGTAGCCGCCACCGAAGCCGAAGAGGCCGATTTTGAAAAAGACCCAGAAGAGTTCGAGAAAAATCATCGCTTATCGTTCTTAAAATAGCGCCCGTAGACATAAGCGCCGAGGGCCACTGCCACGATGATGTAGACAGGCGAAAAGCCCAGCACGGCAATGAGCACGGCTACGGCGAGGGGAAACCAAGCGTTAGCCCAAGTGATACGAGCGGCCTTGCCTAAGCTGACGCAGGGCACGGCAATGAGTGCCACGACGGCGGGGCGCACTCCCTTAAACACGGCGTTGACCACCGGATTGTCGGCAAAAGCCGTGAAAAACATGGCAACCAACAAGATGATGACGAAGCTGGGCAGCACCACGCCGGCTGCGAGTGCCAGACTGCCGCGCAATCCGCGCAGACGGTTGCCGATATATATGCTGAAATTGACGGCAAAGACGCCGGGCAGCGCCTGCGACAAAGACATGAGATCCAAAAATTCCTCTTTGCTGAGCCAGTGATGACGGTCTACGACTTCGCGCTCGATGAGGGGAATCATCGCATAACCACCACCGATGGTAAAAAGTCCGATCTTGAGGAATGTGAGAAAGCCCTGCAGGTAGAAGTTGCCTTTCATTGCTTATTGTGCGTCGTCGTCCTTGACGGGTGCGGCATCGTCGGTCTTGGGCGTGTTTTTGGGGTCAAGGGGAGGGTTGTCGGGGCGTTTGCCGAAATAGTCGCCGCTTATATCTGTGCCGGCGGCGCCGTTGGCCGGCGCAGCATTGTTATTGTTGCGAGCTTCGCCCTCGTTTGTGCGATTTTGCTCGGCTTTGTCCTCAGCTTTCTTGACTGCCGTCGTGTCGAGGTTGCCTTTGCCGTCAAGCAGGCCGTAGGTTGTTTTGAGGACGGAGAACTCCGTGCGGCGGTTGAGGGCATTGCACGAATCCTGCTGCTCGGGGGGAAGGGTTTTGATGTAGTTTTCGGTGAGCGTGTCGCCCGGATTAAGGAAGGGATAGAGCTCCGCAAATTTCTTGGTGATAATCTTCGGACGGCTCTCGCCATAGCCGCGAGCAACGACGCGGTCTTTCTCTATGCCGTGAGTGATAAGGTAATTGACGACGGATTCCGCTCGAGCTTGGCTGAGCTTCTGATTATATTCGTCGGAGCCGCGATAATCGCAGTGGGAGGAGAGTTCGATGGCGATGCTCGGATTTTGCTTGAGCAGGCCAATCAGTCCCTCGAGCGCGGGAATCGACTGCGGCGTGATGTTAGCTTTATCAAATTCGTAGAATACATTGCGCACCAGCACGGGTATATTCAAAGAAGGCAGCGGAAATTGCAGCACATACTGCTCCGATTCCTGCGCGGGCTCGACTTTCAGCTCCTGCTTGTAGTTCATATATCCCTCGCAGGTGGCAAGAAAAAGATAGCGCACGCCACTCTTTACCTCAACCTCGAAAGAACCGTCAAGCTGAAGGAGTATTTTAGTATTGGTGCCGTCATCGCCTACCATATAGACGACAGACGCCGGCAGTTCGTAACCATCCTGCTCATAAACCCAGCCTTTAACCGTCTGGACGACCTCGGGGCAAAAAAAGCTGTAGATATTATCCCAGCCGCGGCGGTTGGCGCGGTTGGAAGTGAAGTATCCCTGATTATGTTCGCCCTCAAAAGTCATGCCGAAGTCGTCGCCGTTAGAATTGACGGGGGCAGGAAGATGCTGGACGAGCCATTTATTTTCAAGCGTGTCGAAACGAGCCATATAAATGTCGAGACCTCCCATGCCGCCGCGGCCATTTGAGGAAAAGTAGAGGTCGCCATTCGGACGGAAAGTGGGAAACATCTCGTCGCCTTCGGTGTTTAGCTCCGCCCCGAGGTTCTCTACCGGACCGAAGCCGCCACCGTTTATAGGCGCGCGCCACAAATCCAAACCGCCCTCGCCACCCGGCATATCGGAGACGAAGTAAATGTAATTGCCGTCGGGAGAAATAGCAGGGTGGGCAAAGGAAGACAAAGTATCGTGGGCGAGCTCGCAAAGTTTGGCCTCGCCCCACGAAGCATCGGCGCGCTGAGCGGAATAAATCTCGGCCATTCGCGGATAGTTGGCGTCCCAGCGGCAACGAGTGAAGTACATTGTCTTTCCGTCGGGGGAGAAAGCCGGAGTGCCCTCGTCATATTTGGAATTAACGCTCTCGCTTATGGATTCGTAGCGCTTCCATTTGCCTTTGTCGTCCTTTTGCAGGAAAAAGATGTCGCCGCTTTTCATTCCCGTAACGCCGTTTACCTCATCGCCGTTGCAATCGCGACGAGTGGAGGCGAAATAAATGTCTTCGCCGTTGAATGCGGGAGAAAAGTCGGCGTAATTGGAGTTAAAGTTCTTGTCTAATTTCACAATGTAGGCCGAGCCTTTCTCTTTGATTAGCGGGGCTTCGGCACAAGCCTCCAGCCCGACTCGGGCGAGCTTGTGGCGCGGATTTTTGTCGAGGAAAAGCTGATAATCCTTGGCGGCCTGCTTGTATTCGCGGTTGTAACGCTCCATTTCCGCGAGGTAGAAATAGGTAAGGGTGTCGGTGTATTTATATCTCACGGCGTTGCGATAAGCAGCCTGCGCCTTGGCGTAGTAATTCATCTTGCGGTTGCTCTCCGCCACCTTGTAGGCAATCATACCGCGCTTCTCCTTTTCTGAAGGCGGCGTTTTGGCGTAGGCTTTGGCGTACTCGAGCGACGCTTCGTAGTACTCGCCAATAGCCCAGTACATATCGCCTTTCTTAAGGTTCTTGTCGGAGTTGCAAGAGCCGAGGACGACCGCCATAATGCTCACGGCGAACCAGCAAAAGATATGTGGGTTTTTAATATTCATCTTAATAATAACTCAAAAAGCGTCGATTTATTGTTTTCGCGCTTTCTTAGTTTTCGTTTCCTCGGGCGTGAGTGTAACAAAGCGGTTGGAGTTATCAGCTTTGACCTGCGCCACGATATTACTGACCATCTCTTTGATTTCACTGACGAAGGTAGCGGCGTTATAGGTCTTGCGCTCGATGTCGCGGAGCTTCTTTTCCCACCGACCGGTCAGTTCGGCGCTTTTAAGGAGTTCTTCGCGAATAATATCAATGAGCTCGCATCCCGTAGCCGTGGCGACAAGGCTTTTACGCTCAAGCCTGATGTATCGACGGCGGAAGAGCGTTTGAATAATCGCCGCGCGGGTGGACGGACGCCCGATGCCGTTTTCTTTCATCGCCTCGCGCAGTTTCTCATCATCGACGGTCTTGCCCGCCGTCTCCATGGCGCGGAGCAGAGTGGCCTCGGTGTAGGGCTTAGGCGGCGTGGTCATTTTCTTGGAGAGCTGCGGTTCGTGCGTACCGCTCTCGCCTTTTTGAAAATCGGGCAGCAGGCGTTCCTCGTCCTTCTGCTCGGCGTCATCATCGTCGACCTCGCGGCTCTCGCGCTTGTAGACGGCGCGCCAACCCTCCTCCACAATGTGCTTACCCTGCACCTTGAAGGGCACATCGCCGCTCTCGCCCTCCACAGTAGTGGTGTCGAAGAGACAATCGTCGTAGAACACGCTGATAAACCTGCGCGCCACGAGGTCAAACACCTTCTGCTCGGCATCAGTGAGGTTCTGCGGCGCAATACCCGTGGGGATAATGGCATGATGGTCGGTAACCTTGGACGAATCGAAGACCTTCTTGCTCTTACGCAGCGCCTTGCCGCGAAAAGGAGCCATCAGCTCGGGATAAAGCCCGGAGATGCCGGTGAGAATCTTCGGGCACTTGGGATAAATGTCGTCGCTGAGGAAGGTGGTGTCTACGCGCGGATATGTAGTAACATGCTTCTCGTACAGACTCTGAATGAGATTGAGCGTAATGTCGGCGGAGTAGCCGAATTTCTTGTTGCACTCCACCTGAAGCGAGGTGAGGTCGTACAGTTTGGGCGGCGCCTCTTTGCCGCGCTTGGTCTGCACGGCAGTAACGGTGAAGGGGCGGCCGGTAATCTGCTCCAGCGCCCGCTGTGCCTCCGCCTCGTCGTGATATTTGCCCTTCTGGGCGGTGAAAAGAGTGTCGCGGTATTTAGTAGCCAGCACCCAGTAGGGCTCCGGCACGAACTGCTCGATTTCTCGCTGGCGCTTGACTATCAGAGCGAGCGTGGGCGTCTGCACACGCCCCACCGACAGGGGCGGAGCCTTCATCTCGCGGCGGCCGTACTTGAGAGTATAGAGCCGAGTGGCGTTCATGCCGAGCACCCAGTCGCCGATGGCGCGGCAGAGGCCGGCCTCGTAGAGCGAATCGCGGTTGGCGGCAGGCTCAAGGTTTTGGAAACCCTCGCGTATCGCCTCCTCGGTGAGCGAAGAAATCCAGAGGCGTTTCACAGGGCAGGCGATGCCCACTTTTTGCATCACCCACCGCTGTATAAGCTCGCCCTCCTGGCCTGCATCGCCGCAGTTGACGATGTATTCGGCCTGCTTCATGAGCCCTTCGATGATGCGGAATTGCTTTTGCACGCCTTGGTCGTCCTTCAGCCTTATGCCGAAGGGTCGCGGCAGCATGGGCAGCTGCGCAAGCGTCCACTGCCGCCACTGGGGATAGTAGTCCTCGGGCAGTTTCAGCTCACAGAGGTGTCCGAAGGTCCATGTAACTTGATAACCGTTGCCCTCGAGGTATCCTTCGTGCTGGGCGGTGGCACCAATCACGCGGGCGATGTCGCGAGCCACAGACGGCTTTTCGGCAATGCAGACAATCATCTCGTAATCATTCAGCTTTTAATTTATATTGCAGCGTCTCGCGGTCGAAAACGATGTCCTTGCTGCGGAACAGGAAGTCGAGGCGACCTGCTTGCGCCATCTCGCGGGGTTTTCCCTCAACGCACTCATGACTATCGAGCGCCCAAAGACAGTCAGCCACCTGCAGCGCCAGCTCGATGTCGTGGATAGAGAGAAGAACCGCTTTCTGCTGTTCACGAGCCACGCGGCGAAGGAGCTTAAGCACGCCGACCTTGCTCGGAAAATCGAGAAAAGCCACGGGTTCATCGAGCAAAATGGCCAGTGTGTCCTGCGCCAGCGCCTTTGCAATCATCAGCTTCTGGCGTTCGCCGTCGCTGAGGGAGTGAATGCGGCGCGCAGCGAAATTTTTCATGCCGACAAGCGAGAGGGAGTGGTCGACCATGCGCCTGTCGCGCTGGCGGAGAGTGCCCCAGTAGTTAGTGTAGGGCATTCGCCCCATAGCCACGAGCTCATAGGCCGTAAGGTTTTGCTCCGGCACCTCGTCGGTGAGCACCACGCTCACCAAGCGCGCCAGTTCCCTCACATCATAGTGCGAAATCGGCTCGCCCATCAGCTCGATGCTGCCGCCGAGCGCAGGTTGCAAGCCTGCCATGGTGCGCAGGAGGGTGGACTTGCCCGCACCGTTGACGCCGATGAGACAAGTCAGCTCGCCGCTGTGCAGAGTGGCGCTGATGTCGCGCGAGAGAGCCTTGCCGCCGTAACCGGTGCTCAAGTGCTCTATCCTGTATGTCGGACTTAGGTTTTCGTTTCGCATAAGAATAGGCAAAGATAACGATTTATTTCTACACACTCGCAACCAAAGCGCGGCGAAAGTCGCACCCACCACAAAAAACCGCGCGAAGACGAACTCAAATGTAGTGCGAACGCACACAAAAGGCCTCCAGACTTGCAGAAATGTCGTGCGCATCTGATTTTTGAGCCTCCGCGTTTGTTTTTTCATCGTGAAACTTTAAAAAATCTTATAAGAATTTCCAGGAATTTATATAAGAATTTTTGAAAATTCTTATAAGATTTTTTCATTCTTCACGA
>JAFLUU010000122.1 GCA_022508585.1 Prevotellaceae bacterium
GAATTTTTAAAGTTTCACGATGAAAAAACAAACGCCGAGGCTCAAAAATCGTGCGCGGAGGCCTTTTCTATGAAGTTTGAGGGGGTATGGTAAATTTTTGAGGAGATAAGGTGTAGGGAGATGTACAAATTAAAAGTGCCGAAAGTGAAATGTCAACACTTTCGGCACGAATGCGGACTTTCCGCACAATATTTACTTGCTGGCAGAACCTGCGGAGCAGCATAAAACAGCCCTCAGGGCTGCTTGCGAACCTGCCGCATAAACCACTCGTTACGAGTGCGAACCTGCCGCACAAGACTGCCCTAAGGGCAGCGGGGGGTAAAGAGATAGTTGCGTTCACTTCGGCGGTCTACCATCTCGCTGTGCAGCAGTTCGGAGAAGTTAGAGATGTCGCGCACCGACCCGTCTTTCATCAGCACGCAGATATGGTCGTCGGCAGTGGAGTAAAGCATCTGCGACACCCTGCGCGGACGCACGAAGTAGTGCGTATCTTCCGGCGCTATGCCGAGTCGCTGCGCCACTACCTGCTCTATTTCTTTCAGTTGCGCGGCAGAGAGCGGTGCGCTCAGCTCGCGCGCCTTGTAGAGATGACGGTCGATATAATAAGATGCCAATATTGACAGCACTCGGTCGTCGTTTGTCGTCCACTCTTTGAGAGCGGTGATGATGTCATTGTCGTCTAATCTGACGTAGTGGCTGACTGCCTCGGCGTGAGTGCGCATGAAGTCCGTGTCCACCTTATTATATAAGAAGTAGGCGAGCGACGATGAGGCCGGCAGCTGCACTCCTCGCGCCACGAGCTCATTGGCTCTCTCCATGACGGCAGCCAAAGTCTCTTGCGCTGCCAACGCTGTCTTGTGCAGGTAGACCTGCCAGTACATGAGGCGGCGAGCCATAAGATAGTTCTCTATCGTGTAGATGCCCTTGGCCTCCACCACGAGGCGGTCGTCCTTCACATTGAGCATCTTGATGATGCGCTCGGCACCGATGTTGCCCTCGCGCACGCCGGCGAAGAAACTGTCGCGGCAGAGGTAGTCGAGCCTGTCCATGTCGAGCTGGCTGCAGATAAGCTCATGCAAAAAATGCTTGGGGTAAGTATCGCGGAAAATATCGATAGCCATAGTCAGCGCGCCGCCGAGCTCCGCATCGAGTTGCTCCATCAACAGCAGGGTGAGCTGCTCATGGCTTGCCGTGCGCACGAATATTCCCTCCAAGCAGTGCGACATAGGGCCGTGGCCGATGTCATGCAGCAGCATGGCGGCCTTGGCCGCTTCGGCTTCGTCCTCACTTATGTCGCAACCCTTGTGCTGCAGCACTCTGAGGGCGTTGGTAATCAGGTGGAGAGCACCGATAGAGTGGGCGAAGCGCGTGTGCTGTCCGCCCGGATAGACATACGCCGTGGGGCCGAGCTGCTTGATGCGATGGAGGCGCACGAAATAAGGGTGCCGCACGAGAGTTTCTATCACTCCCTCGGCTATCTCAATAAAACCGTGGACGGGGTCGTTGATGAGCACAGCTCTTAATATTTCTTGGTTGCTGAACCCTGCGTGTTTAGTCTACAATCCCTGCCTTTTGCAGCTCTTTCGCCATCTGTTGTTGCAGTTCGCGGGCTTTCTCTGCGGCAACGGTTGCGAAATTCTCGGTGTTGTCTGCGTAAATGATGCCACGCGATGAGTTGACAAGCAGACCGCAGTCCTTGGTCATGCCATAGCGGCACACCTCCTCGAGACTGCCGCCCTGCGCGCCCACTCCCGGCACTAAGAGGAAGTGATTAGGCGCCACCTTGCGAATGTCGCTAAACAGTTCGCCTTGCGTCGCTCCCACCACATACATCATTCTGTCGTCGCCTGCCCACTGCTGAGAGGTGCGCAGCACTTTTTCAAACAGGCGCTCGCCTTCTGCGTCAGCCGTGAGCTGAAAATCGTGGCTGCCCTTGTTGCTCGTCAGCGCGAGCAGGATCACCCACTTGCCCTCGTACTGCAAAAACGGCGTAACGCTGTCCTCGCCCATGTAGGGAGCGACAGTCAGTGCGTCGATGTCCATCTCCTCGAAGAAACTGCGGGCATACATCGCCGATGTGTTGCCAATATCGCCGCGCTTGGCGTCGGCAATGATCAGCTGGTCGGGATAGCGCTCCTTGATATAGCGCACCGTTTTCTCGAAAGCCTCCCAACCTTTCAGACCGAAGCATTCGTAAAACGCCAGATTGGGTTTATAAGCCACGCAGTACTCCGCCGTAGCGTCGATAATGGCCTTGTTAAACGCAAAAAGGGGATCTGCCTCCGCGAGCAGGTGCTGCGGTATCTTCTTGAGGTCCGTATCTAACCCCACGCAGAGAAAACTCTGTTTCCCCACGATATTTTCAATAAGTTGCAGGCGTGTCATTTTTTAGAGAATGTATTTTGTTTGTATTTTATCGGTATTTTTTCATAACTGATGCCTCTTTTTTCGCATCCCCACGACTTTCCATATACGAAAAGCCGAGCGGATGGGGCGGAAAAGGCATCGGATTCGGAATAAAAGCCTTCGGGTTCGGATTATAAGTTATCGGAGGTTACAGTTCGGTCTCCTTGAGGCGTTCAGTGTTCTCGGCAACAATAAGATGGTCGATGCAGTCTTGAATATCACCGTCCATAAATGCTGCAAGGTTATAGATGGTGTAGTTAATGCGGTGGTCGGTGATTCTTCCCTGCGGATAGTTGTAGGTACGAATCTTGGCAGAGCGGTCTCCGGTGGACACGAGCGTCTTTCTACGCGACGCGATGTCATCAACATACTTCTGGTGTTCCTTATCATAGATAAAGGTACGCAAACGAGCCAGCGCGCGTTCCTTATTCTTGGGCTGGTCGCGCGTTTCGGTACACTCGATAAGGATTTCCTGCATCTCGCCGGTGTTAGGGTTCTTCCAGTTGTAGCGAAGGCGCACGCCGGACTCCACCTTGTTCACATTCTGACCGCCGGCGCCCGACGAACGGAAAGTATCCCACTTGATTTCGCCTTCATTGATGACGACATCGAACGCTTCAGCCTCGGGCAGCACGGCAACGGTGGCGGCGCTGGTATGAACACGCCCCTGCGTCTCGGTAGCAGGCACGCGCTGGACACGATGAACGCCGCTCTCATATTTAAGAGTGCCGTAGACATCAGCACCCGTAACGGAGCAGACGATTTCCTTGTAGCCGCCGACCGCACCCTCGCTGAAGGAGGACACTTCGAGCTTCCAGCCCTTGGTTTCGCAGTACTTGGTGTACATACGGAAGAGGTCGCCGGCAAAAAGAGCCGCCTCGTCGCCGCCGGTGCCGCCGCGGATTTCGAGAATCGCGTTCTTGCTGTCCTCCGGGTCCTTGGGAACGAGCATTAACTTGATGTCTTCCTCCAATTGGGGCAGGCGAGCCTCGCAATCAGCCACCTGCTCGCGCGCCATCTCCTTGAGATCGGGGTCAGTCTCGTTGACAAGCATATCTTTGCCCTCCTCGAGATTGGAAAGAAGGTTGGCGTACTCCTTTCGCGCCGCCATGAGGTCTTCCAGCTCCTTGTATTCTTTGGTAAGGCGCACATAGCGCTGCTGATCCGCAATCACATTGGGGTCAGTGATGAGCGTGCTGACTTCTTCGAAGCGCGCTACGAGGGTATTCAGCTTTTCTAACAGTGAATTCATAGTCTAATAATTAAATTCGCCGAACTCGCTCTTGATAGTCAGCGAGCGGCGGCCTTCTTCGATGTGGCCGACGATTTGTGCGTCGATGTTGAAGCTGCGAGAGATGTCGATTACCTCTTGAGCGTGCTCGGCAGGGAGGTAAACCTCGAGGCGGTGCCCCATATTGAAGACCTTGTACATCTCCGCCCAGTCGGTCTGGCTCTCTTTGGCGATAGCCTTGAACAGAGGCGGCACGGGGAACATATTATCCTTCACCACGCGGCAGTTTTCACCCACGAAGTGGAGCACTTTGGTCTGCGCGCCGCCGGTGCAGTGCACCATGCCGTGAATATGGGGGCGGAGCTTGTCGAGAAGCACCTTGACCACCGGCGCATAGGTGCGCGTGGGGGAGAGAACGAGCTTGCCGGCGTCTATCGGCGCGCCCTCCACGGAGTCGGTGAGGGCGTAGGAGCCGCTATACACTAACTCCTCGGGCACAGCCTTGTCGTAGCTCTCCGGATACTTCTCGGCGAGGTACTTGGCGAACATATCGTGGCGCGCGGAGGTGAGGCCGTTGCTGCCCATGCCGCCGTTATATTGCGTTTCGTAGGTCGCCCGGCCACAAGAGGAGAGCCCGACGATCACATCGCCCGGCGCGATGTTGGCATTGTCGATTATGTCGCTGCGTTTCATGCGGCAGGTAACGGTAGAGTCCACGATAATCGTGCGAACGAGGTCGCCCACATCGGCGGTCTCGCCGCCGGTGGAGTAAATGCCGATACCCATGTCGCGCATCTGCTGCAGCAGTTCGTCGGTGCCGTTGATAATGGCAGAGATGACCTCGCCCGGAATCAGCATCTTGTTGCGCCCGATGGTGGAGCTGACCAAGATGTTGTCGGTCGCGCCGACGCAGAGCAGGTCGTCGGTGTTCATGATCAGGGCGTCCTGCGCGATGCCTTTCCAGACGCTGAGGTCGCCCGTTTCGCGCCAGTACATGTAAGCAAGGCTGGACTTGGTGCCCGCACCGTCGGCGTGCATGATGTTGCAGTACTCGGGGTCGCCTCCGAGAATGTCGGGAATTATCTTGCAGAAGGCCTGCGGGAAGATTCCCTTGTCGATGTTTTTGATAGCGTTGTGCACATCTTCCTTCATGGCACTGACGCCGCGCATCATATAGCGTTGGTTTTTATCCATAGTCTTATGGTTGTGTGTTTAGTCGTTGTCGGAGTTCCATATCGTCCAGCCGGCCTCCGCCTGGCGGTGCAGCATCTCCAAACCGTTCTTGACGGTGGCTCCCTGCGCCTCGCCCCGTTGCATAAACAGCGTCTGCTCGGGGTTATAGACGAGGTCGTAGAGCAGATGCCGCTCCCCGATGTAATCATAAGGTATGTCGGGACATGTATCCACTTTGGGGAATGTGCCGAGCGGCGTGCAGTTGACGATGACCGTGTGCTCGGCGAGCGTCTGCTCGTCGAGGTCGGAGTAAGTGAGCGTGTCGGTGCCCTTATGCCTGCTCACGAGCGTGGGAATGATGCCTAACCGGCGCAGTCCGCAGACCACCGCCTTGCTTGCGCCGCCGGTGCCGAGCACTAACGCCTTGGTGTGGTGCGGTTGCAGCAAGGGGCGTATGCTATCCATGAAGCCGATGATGTCAGTGTTGTGGCCGGAGAGCGAAACCTCGCCGCCGGCGGAGCGACTGACCTTAATGCAGTTGCAAGCCCCGATCTCGCGCACCCCGTCGCTCATCTTGGAGAGCAGAGGAATGACCGCCTGCTTGTGAGGAATGGTGATATTGAATCCACGGAGGTCGGTATGCTCGGCAATCAGCCGCATCAGTCCCTCAACGCTCTCCATCTCGAAGTTTTTGTATACTGCCGAGATGTTTTCGCGCTCAAATTTTTCAGTAAAGTACTTCTTTGAGAACGAATGCACGAGTGGAAAACCGATTAGTCCGTATTCTGTCATTTGTTTCGTGATTGGTAGCTGTTGTTGGAGTGTGCCGCCGGCGTGATATGTTGCGCTACCGTTGCGACATCGTTTTCTGCCCGATGTACATCGTGCTCAGCCCGAAGGTAAAGCGCTTGAATCTGACCTCATGGAAGCCGGCGCGCTCCATGATGCCCTGCATCACCTCCCCCTGCGGGAAGGCCTGCATCGTTTGGGGCAGGTAGGAGTAGGCTCGCTTGTCCTTGGAGAGCAGACGCCCCACGGCAGGCATCACAATGTGGCCATAGATGTAGAACAATTGCTTCATCGGGAAGCGGCGCGGCGTGGCCAGCTCTAAAATCGCCACATGACCGCCGGGCTTGAGCACGCGCAGCATCTCGCGGAGCCCCCTGTCGAGGTCGGAGTAGTTGCGCACGCCGTAAGCCACGATGACGGCGTCGAAACTGTTGTCGGCAAAGCTCAGAGCCATGCAGTCCTCCTTCTGAAAGGAGATGATGTCGTGCAGATTGGCGTCGCTCACTTTCTGTCGCGCTATCTGCATCATGCCTTCCGAGATGTCGGCGCCCACAATGCGCTCGGGCTGCAGCATACGCGCCGCCAAGATGGCGAAATCGCCCGTGCCGGTGGCAATATCCAGTATCTTGCGCGGCTGATAAGGCATCAGCGCCTTAATAGTCTTACGGCGCCAGCCGCGATCGATGCCGAGAGAGAGCAGATGGTTGAGGCGGTCGTAGGAATGAGCTATGCCGTCAAACATCTGCTCCACCTGTTGCCCCTTGTCGCCGTGCCGGCTGTATGGTTTAATCTCCTCCTGCTCGTACATTGTGGTGCAAAGTTAGTGCAAGCCGAACGAAATACGAAATTTATTTCGTTATTTCTGAGGCGCAGCCTAACTTGATTGACTGAAAAGCCAAGCTAAGTTAGTGCAAATCGAGTGAAGAACCAAAATTTATTTCGACACTTGTTGCCAATGCTCGTCAAATCAGCGACTAAACCTTCTCCTCTCACTGCGAAACAGGCTCTTTCCCGTACCCAACCTCGTCAAAGTTTTACCTATCCTCGTTGAACTTCACAGAAAAGGCCTCCGCGCGTGATTTTTGGGCCTCGAAATTCGTAGAAATGTCGTGAAGAATGAAAAAATCTTATA
>JAFLUU010000123.1 GCA_022508585.1 Prevotellaceae bacterium
TATAAGATTTTTTAAAGTTTCACGACAATAAATCGCGTGCCGAGGCTCAAAAATCGGACGTGCACGACATTTGTGCAAGTCTGCACGACATGGGGTGAAGTTTTGGCGACCTATTGCGTTGTCTGCACTATGTTTCGCGTCGTGCGTTGGACTATTTTTGGTCGTGTAGAGATTTTTGTGTAACTTTGTCGTGTATAATGATGCGCTAAGATGGAACTAAAGAAATATCTTACCCCTGAACAGCTCGAGCAGTGGCACAGTCTGATTGGCGCTGCGAGTAATGTGGTGGTTGTCGGCCACCCCAGTCCCGACGGCGATGCGATGGGCTCCATTCTCGCCCTGACTCGCTACTTGCAGAACCTTGGTAAAAACGCAGTGCCGATGACTCCTAACGCCTGCCCCGACTTTCTGCAATGGCTGCCGGGCAATGAGCAGGTGGTGGTCTACCGCAATAAGACGCGCAAGGCCAAAGAGATATTGGCCGACAGTGATTTGGTGTTCTGTCTCGACTTTAACGGCCTCGGCAGGCTTGAAGAGATGCGGCAGGCGGTGAGCGACTGCCCTGCGCCGCGCATTATGATCGACCATCACCTCGATCCGGAGCCGATAGCCGAGCTTACGATTTCCGACACAACGGCGGCTGCCACCTGCGAGGTGCTGTTCTGCGTCCTGCACCAGTTGGGAGCCTATGAGAACATGACTCGCGAAATGGCGGCCTGCCTTTACTGCGGCTTGATGACCGATACGGGGGCTTTTGCCTACAATTCCAATCGTGCGAGCATCTTTCAGATTGTAGCGATGCTGCTGGCCAAGGGCATCGACAAGGATAAGATCTACCGGCAGGTTTACTATAGTTACACCGAGAGCCGTCTGCGCCTGATGGGCTATCTTATGTACGAGAAGATGGAGTATTTCCCCGAGGAGCACGCGGCTCTGTTTACGCTGACGGAGGAGGAGATGACGCGCTTCAACTTCATGCGCGGCGATGCCGAGGGTGTGGTCAATATGCCGCTGCAAATTAAGGGCACCAAACTGAGTATTTCGCTGCGCGAGGACACGGAGAAACCGGTGGTGAGGGTTTCGCTCCGCTCGGTGGGCACTTTTCCGTGCAATGAGATGGCCGAACGTTTCTTCAACGGCGGTGGGCATCTCAACGCCGCCGGCGGCTGGCTGCCCAAGCCTATGGGGTTGGCTGTGCTGACGGCGCGGCGCGCCATTGCCGCTTATCGCCATGTGCTGGAGCCAAAGCTGAAGGCTGTTGACGAGGCTAAGAGCGGCAATTAGCATTTTTTAGGAAGCGTCAAGGCGAATTTGTAAAATAAAACGATTACTTTTGCAGCGATTATGAATTTGTTTAGCAGACAGATAAGGATACTCTCGGCTGTTGGTGCTATGGTGTTCGCCGTGGTGATGCTGGCTTCCTGCGAGGAGGAGCAAACCTATGCCGAGCAGAAGAAAGCCGAACGCCGCGCGATTAGTTCGTTTATAGAGAAAGGCACGACGGTGCTCGACTACGAGGTTGGCGACACGATACTGCACGTTGACCCTATCAATGTCATCTCCGAGAACCAGTTCTATGCGCAGGACAGCACCACCGACGTGAGCAAGAACGAGTATGTGCTGTTTAATGCCACCGGCATCTATATGCAGATCGTGCGCAAGGGTGCAGGCGAAAAGCTGAGGGACGATGGTGCGTCGGAGCAGGTGCTTTGTCGCTACAAGGAGTTCAATATCAGCGCTGACAGCATTCAAACGCGCAACGACAACGCATATTACATCGGTATGCTCGACCGAATGAACGTAGCCTGCAACTCCGGTACTCTTACCGGCACCTTTATAGAGGGCATGATGAGGACTTATTACGCGTCTATCAGCGTTCCGGAGGGGTGGCTGGTGCCTCTGCGCTATGTCAACATCGGTAGGCAGCTCGCCGAGGACGATGAGATTGCCAAGGTGCGCCTTATCCTGCCTCACTCCGTTGGTCAGCGCGATGCGATCAGCAAAGTGTATCCCTGCTTCTACGAAATCACCTATCAGCGTGCGCGATAAATACAGCGATATAAACAGCTGGCTAATCACTGTGGCCGTCCGATAAATGAAAATCGGACGGTTTTCTTTTTTGTTTCGCCTAATATTTCTTAATTTTGCAGTAAAATTTGGCAGAGTGTGGCCTTGTCTGAACGCGCGGTGCTCGTAAACATCGGCGACGGGCGGAGTCGAATACGCGAAACCTGCATTATAAAATGGTAAATAAACATAAAAAATCGGAAGGCACGGGCATGAACGTGCTGACGGCGTGCATCAGCACCACGCTCATGCTCGTACTTTTAGGCACAGTGATATTCTTTGTCGGTTTTGCCCACAATTTCTCGCACAGGCTGCAGGAAAACTTTACGGTTACGCTGATGCTCGACGAGAACATCACGCAACAGCAAGCCTATGACATTCAAACGCGCCTGCGCCGGCAGCCTTGTGTCCGCTCGCTCAACTATGTTTCCAAGGAGAAGGCGCAAAAAGTCCTTGCCGAGGAGCTTGGTACCGAGCAGAGCGAGTTTCTGGGCGAAAATCCCATGCCGGCGTCCTTTGAGCTCCGCCTTAAGGCCGAGTACGCCAACAGTGATTCCTTGAATAAGATTATTCCGCCCCTGCAGGCCGACTCTTTAATCGTCGATGTTACCGCTCCGCAGAATTTGATGGATAGTCTTAACCGCAACATCCGCCATATCAGCATCGTCCTGCTCATTCTGGCGCTGCTGCTGACGCTTGTCTCCTTTGTGCTGATTAGTAACACAATCCGCCTCACTATTTACGCTCGCCGCCTCATTATTCGCACCATGCGTCTTGTGGGAGCGAGTCATGCTTTCATTCGTCGACCTTTTATCGGCAAGGCATTGATCATCGGCCTCGTGAGCGCGATGGTGGCCTGCGCGATTTTGGCAATCGGTGTCTACTATTTAATAAAGTACGACCCCGACATGATAAGCCTTATCACTTTGCAGACTATGGCCGTTACGTTTGCTGCAGTTGTGGTCTGCGGTATTTTCATTACGTGGCTGAGTGCGCATATATCCGTAACGCATTATCTCAAGATGAGCCGCGGTAAAATTTACACCCATTAGAAAATAATTTTTCCCCGTAATATTATGGCAAAGAACAAAACGCTGCTGTACGGCAGCAACAGCAAAACTCAAATTCTCGACAGCCAACTCCCCAATCCCGACGAGAAATCCGATATGGTGCAGGGCAAGGAGGCAATGGCTTTCAGCAAGGTGAACTATATAATGGTGATTATAGGAATTGCCCTCGTGGTTGCAGGTTTTCTGCTGATGACCGGCGGCTCCTCCACCACTGAAGCGTACAATCCCGACATCTTTAGCGTGCGTCGCGTCAAGGTTGCACCGATGGTTTGCCTCGCCGGTTTTCTGTTCATGGTCGTGGCGATTATTTATCACAAGAAAGAGCGCAACTCCCTCGACTCTAAACAGCAGCCCGAGGCTTAAATTCCGCTTGCCTATATGAATACTTTTCAAGCTCTCGTTCTTGGCCTCGTGCAGGGGCTCACAGAGTATCTTCCCGTCAG
This sequence comes from Prevotellaceae bacterium, assembly GCA_022508585.1. Lineage (GTDB taxonomy): Bacteria > Bacteroidota > Bacteroidia > Bacteroidales > Bacteroidaceae > UBA6382. The sequence goes on from JAFLUU010000123.1 coordinate 3,581, forward strand.
CAGTAGCGGCCATCTCGAGATTGGAAAAGCGTTGCTCGGCCCTGCTGCGGAAGCCGGCGGCCTAACTTTCGATATTGTCGTGCATGTTGCGACGGTGCTCGCCACGCTTGTGGTTTTGTGGCGCGAAGTTACGTGGCTTTTCGTGGGCCTTTTCAAATTTCGCCTCAACGACGAGACTCGCTATGTGCTGAATATACTAATCTCTATGATTCCTGTGGGGATTGTCGGCCTTCTGTTCAAAGATAAGGTCGAGGCTCTGTATGCGGGCAATGTCCTTTTAACTACGGGCGTCTGTCTGTTAATTACAGCCCTGCTTTTGACTCTCACACAGTATTACAAAGGGGAGGAAAAGTCAAGGATTTCGCCGATAAACGCCTTCATAATTGGTATTTCGCAGGCCTTTGCCGTATTACCCGGCCTCTCGCGGAGCGGTTCCACCATCGCGACGGGATTATTGTTGGGCAATAGTCGCAAAACGATGGCGCAATTTTCCTTTTTGATGGTCATTCCGCCGATTTTGGGCGAGGCGATTTTAGATTTCAAGGACATTATTTCTCCAAGCGCCTCGGTTTTGGCCGAACACGGCGCGACGGCTCCCATTCCCGCGAGCTCGCTGATTGTAGGCTTCATCGCGGCGTTCGTTTCCGGCTGCTTTGCGTGCAAATGGATGATCTCTTTAGTGAAAAAGTGCAAGCTTATTTATTTTGCAATCTACTGCGCGATAGTTGGCGTGGCGGTAATTTGCTTTAATCTGATATAACGGCACAATAGCCTGATGGATTTTATCGAAGGCGAGATATTGGCGTTTGACAAGCCCTACGAATGGACCTCTTTCGGCATCGTAGCGCGTGTAAGGTGGCTCTTGTCGCAGCGAATAGGCTGCAAGGTGAAGGTTGGCCACGCCGGCACTCTCGATCCGCTTGCCACCGGTGTGCTGATGCTCTGCACCGGTCGTGCTACTAAGCGCATCGAGGAGCTGCAGGCCCACACCAAGGAGTATGAAGCCACTCTCAAGCTCGGAGCTACTACGCCCAGTTTTGATATGGAGCATCCCGAGGACGCTATCTTCCCCACCGAGCATATTACTCGCGAGCTGGTGGAGCGAACTCTCGTCAAATTTGTGGGGACTATCGAGCAGACGCCGCCGGCGTACTCCGCTTGCAAGATTAAAGGTACTCACGCTTATCATTTAGCTCGCCGCGGCAAAGAGGTGGAGCTCAAACCTAAGACACTTGTTATCGACAAGATAGAGTTGCTCGACTACTCTATGCCCTTTATCAAAATCAGAGTTGTTTGCAGCAAGGGTACTTATATTCGCGCCCTTGCTCGCGACATAGGGCTCGCTCTCGGCAGCGGAGCCTACCTTACCGCCTTGCGCCGCACCCGTGTGGGAGACTGCAAGGTGGAGGACTGCCTGCGTTTTGACACTTTTGCCGAGTGGTTGGAGCAGGTAGAGATAACAGAAAACTAAATTACAGAATATAATGAAACTCTCCCAATTCAAATTCAAGTTGCCGGAGGAGCTTATCGCACAGCACCCCGATCCGTTTCGCGACGGCTGCCGAATGATGGTGCTCCACCGCGCAACGGGTAACATCGAGCACAAGATGTTCAGCAACCTGCTCGACTACTTTAACGAAGGCGACGTCTTTGTCTTCAACGACAGCAAGGTTATCCCCGCTCATCTGCAAGGCAACAAGGAACGCACAGGAGCGCGCATCGAGGTCTTTCTGCGCAGAGAGCTCAATGCCGAAGACAGACTCTGGGACGTAACCGTAGATCCCGCTCGCAAGATACGCATTGGTAACAAACTGTACTTCGGTGAGGACGACTCCCTCGTGGCAGAGGTCATCGACAACACTACCAGCCGCGGACGCACACTCCGCTTCCTCTACGACGGCTCGCATGAGGAGTTCAAGCGCGACCTCTACGCCCTCGGCGTAGCGCCGCTGCCCGAATACATAAAGAGAGAGGCCATAAAGGAAGATTTGGACGATTTCCAGTGCATCTATGCCAAGGTAGAGGGAGCTACTACCGCTCCTGCCACAGGTTTGCATTTCTCTCGCATAACGATGAAGAAGATGGAGATAGCGGGCATCGAGTCAGCCTTTCTGACACTCCACTGCGGCCAAAGCAACTTCAGCAAGACCGACGTGGAAGACCTCACCAAACACAAGATGGACTCCGAGGAGATGCTGATTACTCCCGAGTGCTGTGCTATTGTCAACAAAGCCAAAGACAACGGCCACCAAATCCTTGCAGTAGGTACCACCGTTCAACGCGCAATGGAGAGCTCCTGCGATACGCTCCACCACGTTACACCGTTTGACGGCTGGACCAACAAGTTCATCTTCCCCCCCTACGATTTCAGTGTCGCCACGGCAATGCTTGCCAACTTCTACACACCCGAGAGTACTCTGCTCATGCTTACTGCCGCTTTCGGCGGATATGATAACACCATTAATGCATATAAAACCGCCGTCAAGCAAGGCTATCACTTCGGCGTGTACGGCGACGTTATGCTCATCGTAGATTAGCCTATGAAGCGGCGCGCCTATCTCAGCCTCGGCACCAATCTCGGCGACCGCGCCGCCAATCTCGACCGCGCCATAGCGGCGTTGCAAGACCATATAGGAGCGCTCATAGAGTGCTCCTCTTATATTATCACCCGGCCATGGGGGTTTAGCAGCGACAACGCATTCTTGAACGCCGCCGCCGTTTTTGAGACCCGCCTCACGCCTTCGGAACTGCTTCGCGCCACGCAGACCATAGAGCGGCAGCTCGGACGTACCGCCAAGAGCCACGCCGGCCACTATGCCGACCGACTGATCGACATAGACATTATCTTCTTAGGTAACCTCGTTGTCGACACTCCCGATTTAATTATTCCGCACCCCCTCATGGCGCAACGCGACTTCGTGTTGCGCCCATTGGCAGAGGTCGCTCCGCGAAAAATACACCCCCTCTTGCACAAAACAGTCGCCACCCTGCTGCGAACACTCGTTCTCACAGCACCTTAATTCCTAAAAAATTTACCTATCTCCCTCAAAACTGCGCAATACCTCGTCGAAGTTCGCAGAAATGTCGTGCGCATCTGATTTTTGAGCCTCCGCGTTTGTTT
>JAFLUU010000124.1 GCA_022508585.1 Prevotellaceae bacterium
CAATAAAGACATTGATAAAGACTCTATCGGCGCCGAATACCTGCCGTCGTGGGAGAAGTTCGGACTGTTTGACCTCAAATGTCGCAATACAGAGCCCACCATTCGCGCATACTCCATGGCCAATTATCCTGCGGAGGGCGACCGCTTTATGCTCACCGTGCGCATAGCAACACCGCCCATGAAACCGAAACCGGAGGTAGGCTTCCAAGATGTAATGCCCGGCATTGCTTCAAGTTACATCTTCACTCTCAAACCCGGCGACAAGGTAATGATGAGCGGTCCCTACGGCGATTTCCATCCTATCTTTGATTCCAAGAAAGAAATGATTTGGGTCGGAGGAGGAGCCGGTATGGCTCCGTTGCGTGCCCAGATAATGCACATGACTAAGACCCTCAAGACAACAGATCGCGAGATGCACTATTTCTATGGTGCCCGCGCCCTTAACGAAGTATTCTATCTTGAGGACTTCCTCCAGTTAGAGAAAGACTTCCCCAATTTCCACTTCCATTTAGCCCTCGACCGCCCGGATCCGGCCGCCGATGCTGCAGGCGTGGCCTACACCGCAGGCTTTGTTCATCAAGTAATGCTTAATACATACCTCAACACGCACGAAGCGCCCGAGGACATCGAGTATTACATGTGCGGTCCCGGCCCGATGAGCAAGGCAGTTGTAGCGATGCTCACCGATCTCGGCGTGGAGCCCGAGAGCATCATGTACGACGACTTCGGCGGATAAGCAACAGTCGTGCGGAAACGAGATAACCGCGCCAACAAAACAAGCAATCGCGTTGGCGAGGCATCAGAACAATGAGAAGCAGAATCTGCGGAGCAGAATAAAACACCCGTTACGGGTGTGCGAGGCATAAATCGCAATCATAAAACAGGTAATAGGCATAGCCCCGCGCATAAAGCCTATCACCTGTTTTTATTTTATATGCAAACACATATTTATTACTGACAATGGAGCGTCTGTGGAGCGCCGACTATATCAAAGTATGGACGGCCAACTTTATGATATTCTTCTCGTTTATGGTAGTAGTGCCGCTGTTGCCCCTATACTTGAGCGAGACATTCGAATGCGACAAGCACACCATCGGCATCGTCCTCTCCGGCTACACAATCACCGCTTTGCTTGCCCGCCCCTTCAGCGGCTATCTCGTCGACACGCTGCCGCGCAAGTTAGTGCTGCTGACCAGCTACTTTTTGTTCTTCCTCTTTTTCGGCGGCTACATCATAGCCAGCTCCCTGACCTTGTTTACCATCGTGCGCACGCTGCACGGCGCTCCGATGGGCACCGTAACGGTAGCCAACTCCACCATGGCCATCGATGTGCTGCCCTCCTCGCGCCGAGCCGAGGGCATAGGCTACTACGGACTGAGCAACAACCTCGCCACCGCCATCGCCCCCACCATAGGCCTGCTCATCTATCAGTATCTGCACTCCTACACACTCCTATTCACCATCTCGCTGCTCGCTTCGGGCACAGGCCTGCTCATCAACAGCACCGTAAAGGCAAGAACGCCCGAAGGACTATCTAAACAAGCCACCAGCCCTGCTTGCTTGCCGCAAAAAGCACCCCTTAGGGGTGTCATCTCTTTAGACCGCTTCCTGCTTCTGAAAGGTTGGAGCGAGGGGCTCACCCTCGCGTGCCTCTCTTTCAGTTACGGAGTGCTCGCCACCTATCTCGCCATCTACGGCAAGGAGCAGTTAGGCATCACCAGCGGCACGGGACTCTTCTTCGCCATACTCTGCGTCGGCCTTATGGTCAGCCGCCTCGTCGGTGTGCGCAGCCTTAGGCAGGGACGCCTGCTGCACAACTGCGCCGTCGGCATGACAATCTCCCTTTTCGGATATTTGCTCTTCGCCGCCGTGCCCAACAGCCTCGGTTACTACGGCGCAGCCCTCATTATCGGTCTTGGCAACGGCCACATGTTTCCGGCGATGCAGAACATGTTTATCAACCTCGCCCCCGCCTCAAAGCGTGGCACCGCCAACTCCACGATGCTCGTGGCGTGGGATGTAGGTATCGGCTTCGGCATACTCTTTGGCGGCATCACCGCCGAGCGGCTCGGCTACACCCCAGCCTTCTGGCTCGCGTGGATAGTCAATGTCGTCGGCGTCGCCTTCTTCTACCTCTACGCCGCCTCGCATTATCGTCGCCACCGCCTCAATTAGCCACCCCGAGTGCGCCTACCCCACCCTCTTACGCAGAAAAGCCCATCGCACCCGCAGCCCTGAGGGCTGTTTCTTGCTGCTCCGCAGCCGTAACGGCTGATTTATATCGCCCAGCGCACCCGTAAACGGGTGTTTTGTGCAGCTCCGCTGGTTCTGCCCACACTTTACCCCCACCGCACGCGATTTTAAGCCCATCGCGCGCGTCAAAATGTCGTGGGAATTTGTAGAAAAGTCGTTGAACTTTAAAAAATCATATACGAATTTTCAAAAATTCATATATAAAGTTATAATAATTCATATATGATTTCTCGAGAATTTATATATGAATTTTCAAACTTTGACGACATTTCTGCGCGCGAGAACGATAAAAAAACGCGCGCGCACGACATTTGTACGCGCGAGATGGGGGTATCGCAAATATTTGGCGTGGTTTGCTGCCGTTAGGGCGAGTAGCGTTGTCTCGTCGCAATCAATATAAAAGAAATGGCGATAGTTTGCCTTATTGCAGCGCATTTATAGTGAATCTCTGAGAATTATCGAGCGATTTTTGTTTTTTTATGATATGATGCGGTGCGGAATGGTAATTTTTATTAACTTTGCAATGAATAAAATTGCACAGTCAATAAAGTTAGCACTGCAATAATGACAAAAAGACATACTTTATCTATTTTAGGCACATTGAAAATGCGCGGCAAGCTGTTCTTTGAGCAGCAATATTTGATGATTCTTGCATTTATGGCAGCTTTCCTTCTGGGCAGCAGCCATGTAAGAGCCGACGAAATAACAGAAGGCTACTACTATGTGGTCACAGCAGGCAACGGTACCGGTTATTACACCACCGAAACGCCGCCAGACATCAACTACAACTACGAAAACCGCTACGCCATATACAATAACGGCGAGAAAGTGTCGTGGAAAATCTTCGACCCATACGATTTCGACTTCATCTACTACTTTAGTCCCGACGGCAACGGCAATTGGTACATGCAATCGGCGCTTTACGGCACCTTTATCGACAAACCGCAGGCAACCTACAGCACTTCGGTGCCCACAAGCGTACAAGGCGAGACGCCGCAGATGTTTGCGCCCGTCGGCGAGGACAAATACACCATTAGGTTCCTCAACAATAGCTATGTCTACTCCATGAATGCCAGCCACAACGGCAGCAAAGAGGACGAGGGCGACCTAAACATCTGGGGCACAACGACAGAGGCCGCCAAGTACGGCGTTAATGTCTGGTATGTCAAGCGAGTGTCCGACGAGGTGATGGCAATGTTCGACAAGACCGATGCTGCCCTCATCGCCAAGTGCACGAAATACGAGCTTGCGACCAAAAATCTGCCCACCGACGAGGCTCCGGGCTTTCATTACGCAGAGAATATCGACAATCTGCAGAAAATCATCGACGAGATCAAGCAAAAAGCCGGCAACTCCCTCACTGACACTGAGAAAACCGAGCTAAACGCCCGTCTCGACGAGGCTTACGCCAAAGCGCTCGCTATTCGTCCCATAACCGACGGCTATTACTACCTCGTGAACAACTATGAGGGCTACCGCAACGCCTTTGGCGACTATCCCGCCCTCTATACTACCGAGCAAGCGTGCTATTACGACAAGTTTGACCGAAATAACGCCAACTTCATCTACAAAATAACCAAGGACGAGGACGAAGATGCCTATCTCGTGCAGAATGCTTACACCCAGCGCTACCTTGGCAGCGGCAAGGCGACAGCAAACACCGGCGATGTGCTTATGAGCAGCCTCGAAGCGAATGAAAAGCAACTCTTTCGCTGGCATAGTGTCGGCAAATATTGGATGGCGAGCCAACAGACCGACAATATTGGGCACACAATCTCCAATCCGGCCGCTCTAAGCAAGCGACAGCCCGTCAGCGAGGCGACAAACTTCGATGAAGCCGTCAGCAAGGAGCTCGCCGGCTACAATACTTGGGCGCTCGTGCCTATTTCTATCGCCGACGCTGACAATATTGTCGCCAAGCAGCGCACAACCGACGACGAGATCGCTAAAACCTACGACAGCATGGTCGCTTATGCCAAGGAGATCGCTGAAAAAGTCGAGGAGATGAGCCGTAATGCCAATGGCAAATACAATACAAACGCAGTTATCATTCTTAACTCCCGCTACGGAGTGGTGCAAGACTACATTGCCTCCCGTTTCTACGACATCAGCACCACTCAAGCCGAGTATGCCGAGGCTGAAGCCGCACTACGCGAGGCGTATAACCAAGCGCTTACCGCAAAGCCCGACAAAGATAGCGATCAACCCCTCAGCGGCACACCCATAGGAGCCACCTCCGTGAACTACGACACCAACCTGCCCTCTACCACAGTCAACACGCCGGCTGAAGCCTTCGACGGCGACTACACAACCGTCTACGCCTCCTACGAACGCAGCACCGGCTGGGTAGGTCTCGACCTCGGCGCGCCGCACATCATCGAGCGCGTGGCATACGCTCCGCGTGCCAACTGGAACAAACGTATGGTGCTCGGCATTTTTGAGGGCGCCAACAAGCCGGACTTCAGCGATGCCATACCGATACACATGATACGCACTGCGCCGAACTATGAAGAGATGACTACGGAAGACGTAAATTGCAGCAAAGGTTTCCGCTATGTACGCTACATCGGTCCTGACGACGCCAGATGCAACGTGAGCGAGCTCCGATTCTACGGCCACCCGGGCGAAGGCGACGACAGCCAACACCTACAGCTCACCAACCTGCCCACAGTAGTGATACGCACCCTCGCAAACGTGTCGGACGTAAGCTCCAAGACCATCTGGCTGCCGGGAAACGCCTACATCATTTCCGACAACGGCACAGCTATCAAGTCCGACAGCATGAACGTGCGCGGACGCGGCAATGGCAGCTGGACATTCCCAAAGAAGCCGTACAAAATCAAGTTCGCAAACAAGACAAAGCTGCTCGACATGCCAGCCAAGGCCAAAAAGTGGACTTTAATCAACAACTACGGCGACAAAACCATGATACGCAACAACGTAGCCTTCGCGCTGAGCGAGATTTTCGAGATGGACTACACACCAGCGTGCCGCCTCGTCGACGTAATCTTCAACGGCCAATATAAAGGCAGCTACCAGCTGTGCGACCAAATAGAGGTAAACAAAGATCGCGTAGACATCACCGAGATGACACCCGACGACAATTCCGGCGATGCCCTTACCGGCGGCTACCTCATAGAGATCGATGCTTACGCCAGCAGCGAACCCAAGCATTTTTCCTCATCGCAGTACGGCATTCCCGTAACAGTCCACTACCCAGAGGCTGAAGACATCACCGATGCCCAATTTAACTATATCCGTTCAGCGTTCAACGACTTGTGTTCGCGCGTCTTCTCCACCAAATACAAGTCCGAGACAGAAGGATACGCCGCCGTGCTGGCCGAAGACACATGGCTCAAATACTTCCTCATCGAGGAGCTGAGCGGAAACACCGACGGCTACTGGAGTGTATTCATGAGCAAGGATCGCAACGGCAAATTCCGTGTCAGTCCCGTGTGGGACTTCGACCTCGCGTTCGACAACGACCAGCGTACACACCCCATTCTTACAATGACAGGCTTCTTAAGCCTCAGTTCCAAATCTTCAGCAGCCAATGGCGCCCGCAGCTTTAACCGAAAGATAGTAGAAAGCTGCTCGCAAGAACTCAAAGAATTATGGTCGTGGTATCGCTACAACGGAAATCTCACCAACGACAACCTACACAACATCATCGACAACCTCGGTGCTGAGAACAACCAATCGCAACAGCTCAACTATATGCGTTGGAACATCTTCAATACACGAGTTCAGCAGCAATACACCGTCCGCAGCTCCTACAAGGCAGAAGTTGACTACATCTACGAATACCTTGCCGACCGCCTCTATTGGATGGACAACATCGTAGGACTGGAAGCCCCCACCGGCATACACGATGCCACGCCCACCGAAGCACGTGGCGGCATTCACGGCCACGAAGGGCATATCCTCGTGCGCGGCTTCCGCGAAGGCTCTGCCATTCGTGTCTACACCGTAGGCGGTCAGCTCGCAGCCTCAGCCACAGTGCAGGACTTCGACCATCGCCTCGACCTGCCCAAAGGCATCTATATCGTCCGCGTGCAAGAAAGCGACGGCACGTCCGCCACGCGCAAAGTAGCCGTGCAGTAAGCACCCCCTACCCTATCTTTCACACTCCGTTGCGCCACAAGACAACAATCGTTCTGTAGCGCAACGGCATTTTTTTGTGTGAAACACCGCACAACCGACAAGAAATAACACACGCACAACACCAAACATCGTGCAACCAACGAGAAATGCTATACTCACTGCATCAAACGTCGTGCGCACCGGAAGAAATGTCGTGCGCGTTTGATTTTTAAGCCTCGACACGCGATTTTTCATCGTGAAACTTTAAAAATTCTTATAAGAATTTCTGAAAAACCTTATAAGAATTTCCGGGAATTTATATAAGATTTTTTGAAAATTCTTAT
>JAFLUU010000125.1 GCA_022508585.1 Prevotellaceae bacterium
ATATAAAGTTATAATAATTCATATATGATTTCTCGAGAATTTATATACGAATTTTTAAAGTTCAACGACTTTTCCGCAAATTTCCACGACATTTCGCGGAGCGCGATGGGCTTTTTTACGCGCGCGAACGAGTGTTATGTTTTTGCGGTGGCTCTTTCGGGTTGGAAGGAGGGGTATTTGTGCAAGATTGTGAGGGTTGAATGTTGGGAGGAGAGGTTTTTGTGTATGGTTGTGGCTCTTTCGGGTTGGTGGCAAGGGTTTTTGTGCAGGATTGTGTGGATTGGGTGCGTGGAAGGGAGGCTTTTGTGTATGGTTGTGGCTCTTTCGGGTTGGGGGCAGGGGTGTTTTTGCAGGATTGCGTGTGTTGAGCGCCGTGAGGAGAGGTTTTTCTGTATGGTTGTGTGGATTGGGTGCGGGCGGAATGGGTGGTCGTGTGCGTTCGGTTGCTATTGCTTGCGGTTTGGTTGGTGTTTGTTGCTGTGAGAGGTTGGTTTTGTGTCTATAAAACGAATCGGCGCACTCTCGCGTGATGCGAGGGTGCGCCGTGATGATGATATGGTGCGCGGTTGCGAGGGATTGCCTCGCGCGCGTGCGCGTTTCCTTATTTCTTATAGAGCAACCATGCGTCGGGATAGGTCTGGCGCAGGGTGTGGAGGGAGGTAAGTGCCTCTGACTTGGTGTCGAAGGTGGAGGCGATTACACGATAGAGCTTGCGCTCGGGGTTGAGTGCTATTTGTGCTTGATATCCTTTGTTCTTGAGGGTCTGCTGCAGGCCTTGAGCGTTTGCCTGAATGCTGAATGCGCCGCAAACTACGCTGTATGCCTTCAAACCTGCGCCGTCAACGACTTCCAAAGACTCGGAGCGGGCTGCTACATCGGGGACTTGGGTGTTGGTGTTAGCCGGTGCGGTGTTAGCCGGCGTTGCGGGCTGAACAGGGGTTACGTTTACGGTGGTGGGATCTTCGGCTACCTCTGTGTTGCTTGCGTTGTTGGCTTGTGCTTTTTCGTAGGCTTGTTTGTAGAGGCTTTCCTTGGATTTACATGAACTCATGCTTGCTGCGAGTACCATGCTCAGCGCTACGGCTGCGAGTGTTTTGGTCTTGTTCATTGTAGAGTATGGGTTTAATGTTTGTGTTTACGACTACAAATTTAGCGATTTCTTTTTATATAACAAGGTTCGCGCGTTAATTAAATGTATTTTAAGCATTATTATTAAGTTTTTGGACTTTCGGTTGCGGATTTTCGCGAAAAGTTGTCTATCTTTGCTGCATAATAAAGAGACTGCCGAGTGCGGGTGCATTGTGCTTGCGCACGGCGATGTTTAACTAAATAATTGATACGAAGATGAGAGGTATTGGTGTTTTTGCTGCTGTGCTTGGCGGCGCTGTGATAGGGGCTGCGTGCGGCCTGCTGTTTGCTCCGGAGAAGGGTAGCGACCTTCGTGCCAAGATTGCCGAGGCTGTGCGCAGCCGTGGTATCAAGTTGAGCAAGAAGGAGATGGATAGCTTGGTCGACGACATCGCCGACGAGTTGCAGAACGCTGACTAATCTGCTCGAGAGGTGAAGATGTCTACGATTCAGCGCCTTGTGAGCGCCGTGAAGCGTTATTTATGCTTGCAGCGCGATTATGTGATGCTGTCGCTGGCTGAGAAGCTGACGGTGCTGCTCACTGTGTTGCTTGTGGGCGGTATTGTGCTGCTGATTGCGGCGATGGTGCTTGTGTTTGCCTCGCTTGCGGCAAGCGCGCAGATTGCTCTGTGGACCGGCAGCACGGTTCTGGGTTATGGCATCGTTGCGGCGTTTTATCTGCTGATTGGTATCGTGGTGTGGCTCAACAGAAAGCGCTGGATTGCCAATCCGATTGCGGCTTTCCTGACTACGCTGCTCGTGGACGACGAGGCTCTTAACGACTAAAATGCGCAAAGTATGAGTAAACAGCGTTATACGCTTGACGACATACGCCGTCGCAAGGCGGAGGTGGCGCTTAAGATAGAACTGGAACGCGTTCGGATGCAGTCGGCAGTGCATCAGCTGACTAATCCGCCGGCTTTGCTTACGGTCGCCACACCATGGCGAAAGGTAAGAACGGCATTCAAGATTGCCAAAGGGGCATTCCTTGCCTATAGGGCGGCATCTTCCGTGGTGTCGTTGTTCCGAAAGCGGCGCTGATGGGCAGAATACTCGCCGTCGACTACGGACGCAAACGCACGGGGCTGGCTGTAACCGACCCCGCGCAGATTATCGCCAACGGGCTCACGACTGTGGACACTCACAAGTTGTGGGAGTTCCTCGCCGACTACATTAGTCGCGAGGAGGTGGAGCGTATTGTCGTCGGGATGCCGGTTCAGACTAACGGCGAGCCGTCTGATAACCAGCGCAACATCATTCCGTTCGTCAATCGCTGGCGCAAGAACTATCCCGACATTCCTGTTGTAGAGTGGGACGAGCGTTTTACCTCCGTCCTTGCGCATCGCACCATGCTCGACGCCGGTCTGCACAAAATGGCGCGGCGTAACAAGGCTCTTGTCGATGAAATCAGCGCCACAATCATTCTTCAGTCATACATGGAGAGTCTAAGATAAAATTTCGACAACATATTACAACAGTTTCACAACGGTATTTTCTATACCCTTTATATCTGATACATGATACTGCCTATTTATATATACGGCCAGCCTGTCCTGCGCAAAGTGGCCGAGGATATCGAGCCCGACAAGGAGGAACTGAATCAGCTTCTCCAAGATATGTACGCCACGCTCGAGGTTTCGGAAGGCGTCGGGCTTGCAGCTCCACAGGTCGGCAAGGCAATCCGCGTCGTGGTAGTTGATCTTCGGGGGCTTGGCGATGAAATCCCGGAGTACGCCGATTTTCGCCGCGCCTATATCAACGGACATATAGTCGAGCATTCTGAAGAAACTGACACGATGGCTGAAGGTTGTCTCAGTCTGCCGGGAATAACGGAAGAGGTTACGAGACCGAAACGCGTGCGGATTCAATATTTGGACGAGGAGCTGCAACCGCATGATGAGTGGGTGGATGGTTTTCTCGCCCGCGTGCTGCAACATGAGCACGACCATTTGGAAGGAACAGTCTTCACTGACCACATCAGCCCCTTCCGCCGCACTATGCTCAAGGGCAAGTTCGGAGCTTTCCTCAAGGGCAAAGCGCGTTGCCATTACAAGGTGAAGACAGTCAAGAAGGTTTAAACGATGAGGCGCGTGCTGTTGAGCTTGCTGCTCGTCGGCTGTTGTTTTGGCCTCAAGGCGCAGGTAAACACCGACGGCGTGATACGCATCGGGCAGAACGCGCTTTATTATGAGGATTACGCGCTGGCCATTCAGTATTTCAACCAGGTTATTGCCGCCAAGCCTTATCTTTACACTCCCTATTTTTATCGCGCTGTCGCCAAGTATTATCTTGGCGACTATCAGGGCGCTGTGAATGACTGCACGGCCTCTATAGAACGCGACCCCTACATTAGCGAAGTCTATCGGCTGCGAGCTATCAACTATATCCGCATCGATAACTTCGAGGCGGCTTCCGCAGACTATTCTACACTTATTAACGAACGCCAAGACAAGAGTCGCGATGTGTGGTATAACCAAGTGTTATGCCAGACGCAGTTGAAGCGTTTGGAGGACGCCGATGCGTTGCTGGACACCATGATTGTGCGTTGGCCCGACTACGCGCGTTGCTATCTGCTCAAGGCACAGATAGCCGTCAACAGAGCGGACACGATTGTCGGCGATTCGTTGCTAAACAAGGCTCTCGCCTTAGATAGCAGCGATGTCGATGCGTATTCCGCCAAGGCTATGCTTTGTTTGCAGCGCCAGATGTATGCGGAAGCCGAGCGCAATTACGATAAGGCCGTGGCGCTGGCACCGAAGCATGGCGGGCTGTATATAAATCGCGCCCTTGCCAGATACCAGCAGCACGATCTTAGAGGAGCCATGGACGATTACAACGCGGCTCTTGAGCTGATGCCTAATAACTACCTCGGCCATTACAACCGCGCCCTGCTCCGAATGCAGGTGGGCGAGAACAATTTAGCTATCGAGGATTTTGATTTTGTGCTTAGCAAGCGCGCCGATGACAGGCTCGCTCTCTATAATCGCGCTATCCTCTCGCAGCAGACGGGCGACTACCGCCGCGCTATTACTGACTATACCACTGTGCTGCAGGATTATCCCAATTTTGCCGGAGCTTATGTCAATCGAGCGTATTGCTATAAGCGCATAGGCGATGTGCGCCGCTCCGAAGCCGACGACCGCAAGGCTATGGACATTCGCCTCAACGAGGTGCTGCGCGACAAGGCCTACAGTTCTCCGCTCGACTCCGTCACGCGCCAAGCCGACGAGGCTGACATAGAAGACTACGACAAACTTGTGGCGGACAACGAAGAGAATATTGTTCCTTTCTATTCGTCGGAGTATCGCGGTCGCGTGCAGAACAGAGAGGTTGCAGTCGAGCATCAGCCGCTGTATGCTTTGACCTTTGCGCAAGCCGACAATGGCCTTTACCACTCGGCAGCCTTGAGCAAGGCGACTTTCCTGGACTCTCTCAATGCCTCCGGTTTGTTGCATACCCGTCTCTGCCTCTCGCCCAAGGAGAATCCTATGAGCGAGGCCGATTACAGGGTGCTGCAAACCAAGCGCGAAGAAGTGGCGGAGCGCCTTGCGGCACATTTTGCCGATGCGGACTCCACTTTAGCGCCGGCTCAAGACACAAAAGAGCATTTAGTCCTTTTGTTTATCCATGCCCTTTATACTGCCTCCGAGCGCGACTACGAGGCAGCCGTGCAAGACCTGAATCAATGTATCGACCACTCGGCAAACTCCGTCGAGGCATACCTCCTGCGCGCTGTGGCTCGGGTGAAACTTATGGAAGTCGCGGCAGATGCCGCTGCCGACAAACGCGTGCGCGAGGCCGCTGTCATCGCCGACCTCACTGCCGCAATAGAGATTGAGCCGGACTGCGCCTATCTCTATTATAATCGTGGCTGCGTCCATTCGCTCGCCAAGGAATATGCTAAGGCCGAAAGCGATTACACGCGAGCCTTGGAGCTCAACCCCTCGTTGGCGGAGGCATACTACAACCGCGGCCTCGACCGCGTGGCCTCCGGCGACAAACAGGGCGGCATAGCCGACCTAAGCAAGGCCGGCGAGCTCGGACTCTTCACCGCCTATAGCCTAATCAAGCAGTTGCGATGATGATAGACAAGCAAACCCTGCGTAAGCAAATCCGCGCTGCCAAGCGCAGCTTCCTCGCTGCAACAAGCGAGCAGGAGCAGCGGCAAATCTCCGGCAATCTGTTGCACAAGGTGGAGCAGCTGCCGCAGTTTCGTGCGGCGCGCGTAGTGTTGGCTTACCATTCTTTGCCCGACGAGGTTTTTACGCACGATATACTCGACGAGTGGGCGCGGACTAAAGTCGTGCTGTTGCCAAAAGTCGTCGGCGACAGCCTTACGCTCCACCGATACCAATGCGGTAGCGACCTCGCCGTGGGCGCGTTCGACATATTAGAACCGATTACGCCCGAATGGCGCGACTATGCCGCCGTAGATTTTGTGTTAGTGCCGGGCGTGGCGTTCGACAGCGACGGCAATCGCCTCGGTCGCGGCAAAGGGTATTACGACCGCCTTTTTGCCGAACTGTTGCCCCCCGATGTTTTTAAGGTCGGCCTTTGCTATCCTTTTCAGCTCGTGGATAGCGTACCCGTAGAGCCTCGCGATGTGCGAATGAGCCTCGTTGTTGCCAATTAAGTCCAGCTTCCAAGTTTTTTTGTCGTTCTTGCTGCGCAAAAAGCCGGTATCGCTTGTCGAAACAAGGGTGTTCTGAGAACACCTTGGTCAAGGTGTTTGAACATCTTGACCAAGACGCATTCGGTTCTTGACCAAGAAGTTTGAACATCTTGACCAAGAAATTCTGGCGAGGCCGCGTTTTCGTGCCTTTTTGTCGGAGTTTCGTGGCGCAAGATGGGTGTTTTATAATTTTTTCATTGTGTTTTGTCAATTTCCGCCAAATTTTCGGGGTGCGGGAGGAGTGTTTTGGTGTAGTTTTGTCTGTGTCTCGCTTTTTTTCACCTATTGAATGTGGGTTGTGTGGTGGGGATTTTGTACTTTTGCGATTGAGTTCAGTGCTTCCCGAGTGGGGAGGCGCGACCCTTTATGGAGTATTAACAGCATTAGCTGATTATTCGGAACGTCTTGAAACCTGAGAAATTTCAAAGAAAGGTTCATCGATAATAGTCGCTGATGTCTGCGTGTTATAGCGTGGACATCGCTTATCGGATGAATCGGGCAATCTCAGGGCCTCAAGACGTGGATAAAGCGGTTCACGCTTATTCTGTGTCTTGAGGTTTCGTATATGATTGCCTATATGCTCCCGATAAGTCAGCGACTGCACAAATCGGCGAATGCCTATGGCAAACAAAAATTTATCGAGAGCGAGAGCCGTCAAAAACGATGAGTTCTACACTCAGTATTATGACATTGAGCGCGAAGTCCAAGCATATTTGGACTATAACCCCGATGTTTTTAGGGGGAAGACAGTGCTACTGCCCTGCGACGACCCTGAATGGAGCAATTTTACGCGGTATTTTGCGCAGAATTTCGAGCTATTGGGCTTGA
>JAFLUU010000126.1 GCA_022508585.1 Prevotellaceae bacterium
GGCCTTTTCTGCGAACTTCAACGAGGTATGGTAAAATTTTGAGGGGATAAGGTGCAAGTTTAGCGACATCTTTTGCCGCGAGATAGAGGTATCGCCAACTGTTGTTGACAGTAGTTCATGTTTAGTGCGTGAAAAATGCCGTTTTTCGCTTTTTATGATTGCAGATGTGCGGTTTTGTCGATTTTGTATGCACATTGAGCGCATTGCTGAGAAAAATTATTTATTTTTGCATTAAATAAATATATTTTGCGTTAACCTAACTTAATTTAATAGTGCATGAAAAGTATTTTTTCTCTTATGATTTGTTGCTGCGTGGCAGGTGTTGCGAACGCGTGGATCACAGATTCTGATTTTAACGATGAGGGGCAGCTAAATTCTGCCGAGGCTGTTGTGGCTATGGAGGCTGATAACTGCGGCGAAAGCTATGTGGCGCAGGCGGCAGTGGAGAGTCCGTCGTCGAGTGCCAGCCTTAGCGGTGCCTCGAGCAATAAAAAGACTTATACGGTTAAGGGAGTATCCTTTACGATGCTTCGTGTAGACGGCGGCACGTTCCAAATGGGTAGCAATGACGGCGAATATGACGAGAAACCTGTGCATAGCGTTACGCTTAACAGTTACCAGATTGGGCAGACTGAGGTTACGCAGGCTCTCTGGAAGGCTGTGATGGGCAATAACCCGAGTTGGTTTAAGGGCGACGACTTGCCTGTAGAGCGCGTGAGCTGGAATGATTGCCAGGACTTCATTGCTAAACTCAATCAGATGACAGGAGAGGCTTTCCGCCTGCCTACAGAGGCGGAGTGGGAGTTTGCTGCCAAGGGCGGCAACAAGGGTAATGGTGCTACCTATAGTGGCAGCGACAATCTCTATGATGTGGCTTGGTACGCGAGCAATAGTAGCAGCAAGACACACGCTGTGGGCACTAAAGCGCCTAATGAGTTGGGTATCTACGATATGTCGGGCAATGTGCAGGAGTGGTGTCATGACAGATACGTCAGTTATGCTAATGAGGAGCGCGCAAAAACTGCCGGCCAGGCTTCTGGCTCCGGTCGCGTGTATCGTGGTGGCAGCTGGCTCGACAATGCTATGTTCTGCCGCACGGCTAATCGCAGTCTCAACGCACCTTCGTTCACTCACAGTAACCTTGGATTACGTCTTGCGCGATAATATCGTAGCGAGAACGAGTATAGAATATTCGGGTATCGGAATTGTTTAAGACCGATGCCCGAATTGTTGTCATAATGAGGCTGTAGGCAACACTTTGGTAAACTATAGTCGATTTTGTGTGCCCGTTGAGCGCATTGCTGAGAAAAAAGCGTTATTTTTGCAGTTCGATAATTATATAATAGGTATACAATAATTATAAAATTAAATACTTTTTCAACATGAATGTGGCTATTGTGGGCGCCAGCGGCGCCGTCGGACAAGAGTTTCTGCGTATCCTTGCGGAGCGCGAGTTTCCTATAGATGAGCTGAAGCTGTTTGGCTCCAAGCGCAGCGCCGGACGCAAATATATGTTCCGAGGTAAGGAATACGAGGTGCAGGAACTACGCCACGGCGACGACTTCAAAGGCATAGATGTCGCCTTTACCTCCGCCGGCGCCGGTGTGTCTAAAGAGTACCGCGAGGATATCGTTCGCTATGGCGCTGTGATGATCGACAACTCCAGTGCTTTCCGCATGGACGACAATGTACCCCTCGTGGTGCCCGAGTGTAATGCCGAGGACGCGCTCAATCGTCCCCTCGGCGTGATTGCAAACCCCAACTGCACCACCATTATCATGCTGGTTGCGCTCAAGGCAATCGAGAATGTGAGCCATATCAAACGCATCCATGTCTCCAGCTACCAGGCCGCCTCGGGTGCGGGCGCCGCTGCCATGGATGAGCTCTACGAGCAGTGTCGTCAGGTGCTCAACGGCGAGCCTGTAACAGTGGAGAAGTTCCAATACCAGCTGGCGTTCAACATGATTCCTCAGGTCGATGTGTTCCTTGACAACGACTACACCAAAGAGGAGATGAAGATGTATCATGAGACCCGCAAGATCATGCACAGCGATGTCGAGACCAGCGCTACCTGCGTGCGCGTGCCCTCTCTGCGCAGCCACTCCGAGGCTGTGTGGATTGAGACCGAGCGTCCCGTCAGCCCCGAGGAGGCTCGTGAGCTGTTCAGCAAGCAACCGGGGTTGAAGGTGGACGACTGCCCCGCCGAGAAGCGCTATCCGATGCCCCTCTTCCTCGCCGGAAAGGACGATGTCTATGTTGGTCGTATCCGCAAGGACTTGGCTAACCCCAACGGCCTCACTTTCTGGCTCGTGGGCGACCAGATACGCAAGGGCGCCGCGCTCAACGCCGTGCAGATAGCCGAATACCTCATCGAGGTCGGCAATATTAAAAAGTAGCACGATTATTCATACGTTTTTTAGTAGTATTGTCGTTATGAGAAAGACTTATCTCGCCATATTGGCGTGCGTTTTCGCTGTGTTTTCGGTTGTTAGTGCGCATACACCGGCGTCTGATGCAGATGGCATCGGTGTTGTCTTCATTGGCAACAGCATTACTTACGGCGCTCAGCTCTCTTCGCCCCGTGAGCAGGCCCCTCCTGCTGTGGCGCAGGCACTTTTGGCCGAGCGCACGGGCAAACCTGTCAAAGTGCGCAACTGTGGACACTCCGGCTCCACTACTGTTGATTGGCTGCCCGACACAAAGTTCTTCAACGAGGCCATAAAAGCAGCCGAGGAGCTGCAAAGTGCAGGCTCTCTGTGGTTTAGCATTATGCTCGGCACTAATGACAGCGCCGAGAGCGGCCCAAATGGCTCGCCTGTCTCGGTTGGTAACTATCGCCTCAATATTATGCGCATCGTCAGTGTGCTGATGGCTCGTTTCCCCGATGCAAAGATCATTCTTAACTATCCTATTTGGTACAGCCCCAACACTCATAACGGCGCTGTCTACAAAGAGAAGGGGCTCGCGCGCCTTCAGAGCTATCATCCCGTCATTGAAGGTGTCGTGAATTTCTATCAGAGCGTCGGCAAGCCCGTTTATCTCGGCGATAAGGAGGTTTACACTTTCTTTGAGGACAATAATGCTTACTTCAATGCCGAAGCTGGCAACAGCGGCACGTTTTATCTGCATCCCAACGAGATTGGTGCTGCCAAGCTCGCTGGATTTTGGGTTAACTCTATCGTTTCCGTCCTCGATAACGACCCTTTGACCGTTAATGTCGCTAATTAAAGTCGCTTCCTCGCTTGCAGAAATCGTTCTGTAATTCATTATTTACACGACGATTTCATTATTGTACACAACGACATGGCAAAGGACAAGATCGGGTATGTTTGTAGCGAGTGCGGCTACGATTCTGCCAAGTGGCTGGGACGTTGTCCCGCTTGCGGCGCGTGGGATAGCTTCAAGGAGGTTCGTAAAACCAAGGGCACGTTTATTTCTCCCAACGGCGTGGGGCGTTTGAGCCATCACAATAATTATATTAAGGGTGAGGGGGTAGAAAAAGTCGGTCAAGTGAAGCGTTTGGCCGACATTAAGTGCAAAACGGAGCAGCGCATCGACACTTGTGATGAGGAACTGAACCGTGTGCTCGGCGGCGGCTTGGTAAAGGGCTCTCTCGTCCTCTTGGGTGGCGAGCCCGGCATCGGTAAATCCACTCTCCTGCTGCAAATGATCCTGCGCATGAGCGATATTCGCGTGCTCTATGTCAGCGGCGAGGAGAGCGAGCAGCAATTGAAGATGCGCGCCGAACGTTTGGCTGATAAGACTGCGCTTATTGCAGATAAGGCTGTGCCAACCTCTGGCGAAGGCATGGTGAAAGTCGATGGGATTGACGATAATACCCACGCCGGGCTGTATATCCTTTGCGAAACCTCATTGGAAAGGATTTATGAGCAAGCTAATGAGGTCGACCCCGACATTTTGATTATCGACTCTGTTCAGGCTATCTCCAGCGAGCAGGGAGAAGCCTTTCCCGGCTCCACTACTCAGGTGCGCGACTGTGCGGTTAGTCTGCTACGCTTTGTGAAAGACACAGGCAAGAGTGTTATCCTCGTGGGACACATAACGAAGGACGGCGCGCTGGCAGGTCCGAAGGTGCTCGAGCACATTGTGGACACCGTGCTCCATTTTGAGGGCGACCGCCAGCACATGTATCGCGTGCTGCGCGGACTGAAGAACCGTTTCGGCTCTACTTCGGAGCTCGGCATCTACGAGATGCAGGGCGGTGGTCTGCGGTGTGTCAGCAATCCGTCTGAGATGCTGCTCAGCCGCGTGGGAGAGGGACTTAGCGGCATAGCCGTTGCCGCCGCCATAGAAGGGGCGCGCCCTTTCCTCATCGAGACACAAGCCCTCGTCAGTTCAGCCGCCTACGGTAACGCACAGCGCAGCGCCACCGGCTTTGACAGTCGCCGCCTAAACATGCTGTTGGCTGTCTTGGAGAAGCGAGCAGGTTTCAAGTTGGCGCAGAAAGACGTCTTTCTCAACATAGCCGGCGGCATCAAGGTTAACGATCCCGCCATAGATTTGAGCGTAATCGTCAGTGTCTTATCGAGTACTTACGACCAAGCGGTTAAGGCCGGCACCTGCATGGCAGGAGAGGTCGGGCTGAGCGGAGAGATACGTGCTGTAACGCGCATAGTCCAGCGCGTGAGTGAAGCCCAGCGTCTCGGCTTCCGCCGTATCATCATTCCGGAAATGAATCTCAAGGGGCTCGACACCAGTCGCTTCAAAATAGAGATAATCGCAGTGGGCAAGGTGCAGGACGCGCTGAAGAACGTTTTTGCTTAAGATGCAGAAAGAACTGAATATCCGCGTAGTGCCGAAAATAGCGGCCACCGAGGTGCTGTTGCGCCAGCGCGTGGCCGATGAACTCGGCGTGGCGCCGCGTCGCATCGGAGGCTTGGTCGTTATGCGCCATAGCATCGACGCGCGTCAGCGTCAGGTGATGGTCAATCTGCAACTTGGCGTCTACATCGACGAACCCGCGCCCGCAAAACGCTACGAGGAGATACATTATCCCGATGTAGAGGCAGGGAAGCAGGTCGTGGTCGTAGGCGCAGGCCCCGCCGGCTTGTTCGCCGCCCTCCGACTGATAGAGCATGGCCTCAAACCTGTGGTGTTGGAGCGCGGCAAAGATGTGCATGAGCGCAAAAAAGACATAGCGCGCATTTCGCGCGAGAGTATAGTAGACCCGGAGAGCAATTATGCCTTCGGCGAGGGAGGCGCCGGCGCCTATTCCGACGGAAAACTCTACACGCGCTCCACCAAGCGCGGCGATGTGGGCAAGATACTGCGTGTTCTCTGCCAGCATGGCGCCAGCACCGACATTTTGAGTGCCGCCCACCCGCATATTGGTACCGACAAGCTGCCGCGCGTCATCGAGAATATGCGCAACCGTATTCGCAGCTGTGGCGGAGAGGTCAGATTTCAGACCAGAGTAGACGCGCTGCTTACGCAGGGCGACGAGGTTGTGGGCGTGCGCACTGCCGAGGGAGAGGAAGTGCTTGGCCCAGTTATTCTTGCCACTGGCCACAGTGCGCGCGACGTTTACAGTATGCTGCACCGCGACGGCGTGGAGATAGAACCCAAAGGATTTGCCGTCGGAGTGCGATTAGAGCATCCCAGCGAGCTGATAGACCGCATCATGTACCACAACCGCGAGGGACGCGGCGCCTATCTGCCGGCAGCGGAATATCGTCTCACGGCACAGAGTGGCGATCGCGGTGTTTATAGCTTCTGTATGTGCCCGGGCGGTTTCGTCATTCCTGCAGCGTCTGATGCCGAGCAGGTGGTCGTCAACGGCATGAGTCCCTCGATGCGCAATTCGCGGTGGAGCAATTCCGGCATGGTCGTAGAGATACGTACAGAAGATTTCGCGACACTCCACGCAGAGCTTACGAATAGTGTCGACGCTGCCACCAATCAGGACTTAGCGCACGAGACACCCCTTAGGGGCGTACACTTGCAGCAGGAGCTTGAACGCCAATGCTGGCTTCAGGCCAATCGCCGCCAGACGGCTCCGGCTCAGCGCATGACCGATTTTGTCAATCGCCGCCTAAGCGCAGATTTACCCCCCACTTCCTACGCTGCAGGCCTTATCGCTTCGCCCCTTCACTTCTGGCTGCCGCGTTTTCTCACCGACAGGCTGCGCGAAGGTTTCCTGCTTTTTGGTAAACATCATCACGGCTTTCTCACCAACGACGCTACGATGATAGCAGTCGAGACGCGCACATCTTCGCCCGTGCGCATAGTGCGCGACAGAGAGCACCTCCATCATATCCGCCTGCGTGGCCTCTATCCCTGCGGCGAGGGCGCAGGCTATGCCGGCGGCATCGTCAGCGCAGCCATTGACGGCGAACGCTGTGCCGACGCCATTGCAGCAACTATAGGTCAACCCTGAGTTTTTAGTGAAGAAGGCAGCCATAACAGCTGCCTTTTTTTATATTTGCGCGAGCGCATCAACCTAAAAGCCGTTCTTCTCTCACCAATACTCGTTTTCGCGGCACAAAAAGCCCTCATCGCTTGTCGAAATAACAGTGTCCTTAGGACACCTTGACCAAGAAGTTTGAACTTCTTGGTCAAGAACCGAATGCGTCTTGGTC
>JAFLUU010000127.1 GCA_022508585.1 Prevotellaceae bacterium
GTCCACCTCCGGCGTGCGCCGGAGGTGGACTGCTTTGGGCATATAGCTGCGGAAGAAGGGGAAACTGCGTTTTTTGGTAGCGTTATGCAGCGTATCTCATTTTTTTTTGCGAATTTTGCCTAAGCTATTAACTAATTCCATTGTGTGAATGAGCAATATCAGTCCTTTGGCCTACATTGACCCCTCTGCCAAGATTGGTGAGGGGTGCGAAATCGGGCCTTTCTGCTTTATCGACAAGAATGTGGTCATCGGCGACAACAATAAGCTGATGAACAGCGTTACTATTCTCTACGGCGCGCGCATCGGCAACGGCAACGTGTTCTTTCCAGGCGCAGTTATCAGCGCAATTCCGCAGGACCTCAAGTTCCGAGGCGAAGAGACGACCGCAGAGATTGGCGATAACAACAAAATCCGCGAGAACGTAACCATTAACCGCGGCACTGCGGCAAAAAAACGCACCGTGGTGGGCAATGGCAACCTGCTGATGGAGGGTTGCCACGTGGCGCACGACGCTATCATCGGCGACAACTGCATTATCGGCAACAACACGGCGATTGCCGGCGAGGTGGTGGTAGATGACAACGCCGTAATCAGCGCAAGTGTGCTCATCCACCAGTTCTGTCGCGTGGGCAGCTACTCTATGCTCGGCGGCGGCACGCGTACAAGTCAGGACGTGCCCCCCTATTCCACCGTCGCCCGCGAACCGGCCACCTACTGCGGTCTTAACCTCATCGGGCTGCGCAGGCATAAGTTTACGCCCCAGCGAATAGAGGACATTCACGAGGTTTACCGCCTGCTCTACAACCGTACATTCACTATGGAGGAGCGTATAGCGCAAGTGCGCGCGCAATTCCCCGACAACCCCGACGTTGACTATATCCTCCACTTTGTGCAGTCCTCCAAGAGAGGCATTGTGTACTAACCCGTCAAGCATCATTGCCACGGCATCACGAATTAGTATTTACCACACAACGATATGCTTTTTAAGATTGCCCTTATCTGCGACGAGGCCGACAATTTCTTCCGCGAGATCACGATTGACTCCGACGCGACCTTTCTTGAACTGAATGAAGCCGTCCTTAACGCCTGCGGCTACGACGATAGTCAAATTACCAGTTTCTATACTTGCTCCGACAACTGGGATCGAGAGCAACAGATCGTGCGTGAGGACATGGGCACCACCACTGAGGATGAAGATGTCTACATAATGGCTGACACTCGCCTTAGCGACTTGTTAGAGGACGAGGAACAAAAGCTTATCTACACCTTTGACCCTGCCAACGACCGCATTTTCTACCTTGAGCTGACCGAAATAATCACGGGGCAGACGCTAAGCAAAGCCGAGTGCACGATTTCGCGCGGCGAGGCTCCGCAACAACTCAAAGGGTTCGACCTTGACTTTACAAATATCGGTAAAGGTGGCGGAAACAGCGAGCTTGACCTTGATTTCGACGACTTTGGCAGCGACAGCTACAACGATGACGAATTTGATCCCGACTCTTTCGGCATTGATGGCGAGGGGCAGTATAGTTAAGTCGGGCAAAATTATAGAAACAACACCGAATGCCGTTAAACAGACGGCATTTTGTTTTCCGGACTCGGCAGTAAAAACAGTAAATTCGACATAAAACACAGTAAGTTCGATAATAAGCAGGAAAAGATGACTCTTTTTGTCCTTTTGGGCCCCACGGGAGTGGGAAAGACCGAGCTTTCGCTGGAAATTGCCGAGCTTCTGCGCTGCCCGATCCTCAATGCGGACTCGCGCCAGCTCTATCGCGACATTCCTATCGGCACTGCCGCACCAACTGTCGAGCAAATGCAGAGGGTGCGGCATTATTTTGTGGGAACGCTCGGCCTAAACGAATATTACAGCGCCGCACAGTACGAGCAAGACGCCCTAAAGCTACTTTCCGACGACTTTCCCACTCAAAAGCACGACATTCTTGCCAGAAATCACGACATAGTCACTCAAAAAAGCGTTCATTCCACTCCGAAGTGCGCACTTCTCAGCGGCGGCAGTATGCTTTACATAGATGCCGTCTGCAACGGGATAGATGATATCCCCACTGTCGAGCCGGAAACTCGCGAAATGATGCGGAAACGCCTCGAGACGGAGGGTTTGGAGCATCTCGTGGCGGAATTGCGCCTTCTCGACCCGGATTACTACCAGCGCGCTGATCTGCGCAACACGCGGAGAATTGTTCATGCCCTCGAGATTTGCTATCAGACCGGCAAGCCTTACTCCAGTTTCCTCACCAAGACGCGAAAGCCCCGCCCATTCCGCATTATTAAGCTCGGGCTAAACAGAGAGCGCGACGAGCTGTTCAGCCGCATCAACGAGCGTGTACTGAAGATGCTCGACATGGGGCTGGAGGAGGAGGCGCGCAGAGTTTATCCGCAGCGCGACTTGAATAGTCTCAACACCGTTGGATACAAAGAGCTGTTCCGCTATTTTGACGGCGAGTGGACAATGACGCAGGCCGTGGAGAAAATACAGCGCAACACCCGCGTTTACGCAAAAAAGCAACTCACGTGGTTCCAACGCGACGAAGATATACATTGGTTTCACCCCAATGAGAGAAAGCGCATTCTTGATTTCGTAAAAGAGCACGCACGATTAGCTTAAATCGTGCGCAATTATCCTAAGGCTCAGGACTTTCCTGTTCAACCTCGTTTTCTTCTGTGGCATCGTCCTCCTCAAGGCTATTAGTGCCATAACCGCACTGATAACAACTGCGAGGAACGACTTTATCGTTGATTTGCGGAAATTTCTGCTTGTAACGAGTGAAGCGAGTGTCGCTTAACACTTGCTGAATAAAGCGTCCCCACACCGGCAGCGCGAGACTCGAACCGGAACCGTTGGGGTGAATGTCGCGATACTCGCCGCCGACCCACACACCGCCGACAAGATTAGGTATAACACCCAGATAGAGTGCGTCAGAGCTCTCGTTGGTTGTACCGGTCTTGCCACCGAAGTCAGTAGTGGCCGTGAAGTTGCGGATATACCCATACATCGCGGCAGAAGTGCCCTCGAGGCCGGAGCGAAGCATCTGCTGCATGAGGAAAGCGGTGCGCGTGGAGAGCACTTTGCGCATCAGTTCGGAATCTTCGCTGTAGACCACCTTGCCATAGCGGTCAACGACTTTGGTAACGATGATTGGCCGGCGCACATAGCCGTCGGCCAGCATCACAGAGTAGGCGTTCACCAGCTCCACAAGCTTGACAGACGACGAACCGAGCGTGAGATTTTGGCAATCATTATAGAGCTTGTCGCTAATACCCAGTTTGCGTGCCAGCCGCACCACGCTGTTGGGCCCAACTTTGTAGCACAGGTTGATAGCCGCCGCATTTTTGCTAAACTTAAAGGCGGAGCGCAACAGAATATCGCCGCCCGACCACCGCGACTTCTTCAGCTTGGTGCCGGGAGGCGGAGCGTCGGCAATATAGTCGCAAGGGCTCCATCCTTGCTCCATCGCCTCGGTGTAAACGATGCCCTTAAAGGTAGAACCCATCTGATGGCGCGCGATAACATTGTCGTGATTCCAAGTACGGAAGTTAAGATTGCCCACCCACGCCTTGATATGGTGCGTAGAAGGCTCGACAACCACAAAACCGGCCTGCAGGAAGCTCAGCATAGTGCGGATTGAGTCGCGAGTAGAGAGCATCATGGTCTGAGGCCCCGTGTAAGGGTCGTTAATCAGCACCTCGTGGGGCTGATTGGCCTCCACATTGAGATAATGGTCGAGCGAATCGGGGTTATCCTTGACCTGCCGATAACGCGGCAGCGTGCGCAGCACGGAATTGATGTGCCTCTCGGCCACCGACGCAGGCAGGCGGAAATTACGCTGCAACCTGCTGACATGAGTGAGGACAGCGCTCTCCGCATAGTGCTGCATACGGCTGTCGATAGTGGTGTAGATGCGCAGACCGTCGCTGTAGAGGTCGACACTGCCCAAGCCCTGCTCCTTAAACTTCTCGTTCAAAAACCGTGCAATCTCCTGCCGCAGATAAGGCGCGGAGCCGTCGTAGACTTTCTCGACCTTATATTTGGAAATGTCGATAGGCAGAGCCGAGAGCGAGTCGTAATCCTGCCGCGAGAGGTCGCCGTGAGTAAACAGATTGTAGAGCACCACATTGCGGCGCATGAGCGACTTGTCATAGTTGGAGTGCGGGTTGTAAGTAGAGGTCGCCTTGAGCAGACCCACCAGCACAGCGCACTCCTCAATCTTGAGGCGATCCGGAGTAGTGCCGAAATACGTAGCGGCAGCCGTGCGCAGGCCGTAAGCATTGGAGCCGAAGTCCACAGTGTTGATATACATCTGCAAAATCTCCTCCTTAGAGTACAGCATTTCCAGCTCCAGAGCAGCAATGCACTCCTTAGTCTTCAGAAGGAGCATCTTCACGCCCGGCACATTGCCCAGCAAGCCGTTAGAGTACTGCGTGCGGACGCGAAACATGTTCTTAGCCAACTGCTGCGTGATAGTAGAGGCACCACGCGGGCTGCCCATAAACATATCCTTGACGGCAGCCGCCACACCCTGGTAGTCGATGCCATTATGATAGTAGAAGCGTTCGTCCTCAGTGTCGATGAGAGCCCTGAAGAACATCGGCGCCACATCATCGTAACGCACCGAAGAGCGATTTTCGCGAAAAAACTTACCCAAGACAACACCGTCGGCAGAATAAACCACCGAAGCCTCGTCAGTCTCCGGGTGCATGATACTATCCACCGACGGCATCTTGCCGAACAGCCACAGCAAGTTGACATACACCGCAAAGACATAGAAAAACAACAGCAACACCAACGACACCGCCGCCGTCAGCACACGTTTATACCACGACTTGCCCCTGTAGAGCCCGCTATACCATCGCCACAGCGACAACGGCAGCAGGCACAAGCTCTTAGCCGCAAAACACAGCCACCTCGTTATCCGCTTAAGCACACTCATCATCATACAAGAGCAGAGCAGCCCCCACTCTATCGACAAAAATACTACTTTCACAGCGGATAGACACCCTTTGAGTCTCGAAAACTGCACTTTGCTCCACCTTTTTCGTCATATTCTCACGCTTTTAGTACCTTTGCGCACAGATATGAAACGAACAACCAAAGCCAGACTCACACTGCTCGCCACCATCATAGCAGTCGTCGCAGCAACAGTGCCCGTAGTAGACGCAGCACTCAACAAAGCATTAGAATTCGCCGGCAACATAGCGCAGCCCCTCTCAACAGAGCTATCCGCCACACCGACAAACCACGGGAGCACAACAAACACCCTTCGCACCCACGACTACACCGTCAACCTCAAACCCCTGACCGCTGCTCCCATAAAAAACGAAATACTCTTGGAACGCACAGGCTACACCGCCTCCTACAACCCCGACAAGCGGCAGCCCAACTACGTCGCATGGACGCTGACAGCCGAGCGCACCTACGGCAACAGCAAGCGCGAGAAACAATTCTATGAAGACGACCAACTATTGCCCGACCACCGCTCACTATTAAGCGACTACTACAACTCAGGCTACAGCCGCGGCCACATGTGCCCCGCCGCCGACAACAAATGGAGCGACCAAGCCATGCGCGAATCCTTCCTGCTAAGCAATATATGCCCCCAGGCCCAATCACTAAACGGCGGCGACTGGGAAGAGCTCGAAACATGGTGTCGAAAATACGTGCGGAGTAATCAAGTGAGCCTGCACATCATCTGCGGCCCCATTTTCACCTCGCAGCCACCCACACTCAAGCGCAAGCGACTCTATGTCCCCGACCAGTTCTTCAAGGCCATAATCTGCATCAGCGACGGCGAGGAACGCGGCATCGCCTTCGTCTACGACAATGGCACCCAGCACCACCCCATGAGCCACTACACCTGCACCATACGCGACGTAGAGCGCCTCACAGGCCTCAACCTCTTCCATAAACTTCCGCGCAAACAGCAAGACCGCCTCGAGACACACTCCAACCTCGACGAATGGCAGTCCTAAGGACTGTTTCTTGCTGCTCCGCAGCCGTTACGGCTGTTTTATGTCGGCAAGCGGTTGTCTCGGGCTTTTATTCGGAAAACCGCCTGCGGCGACTACTTCCAAAGCCCTCGCGTACAGGTCTGCTCTGGACTTAGCGCACAAAACACCGCTCAGCGGTGCGGTTCTGCTGTGGACTTGCCGCATGAAACACCCGTCACGGGTGCAACCGTAACGGCTGTTTCGGCTCCAAATTCAGCGGAGAACACCCTCTCCCACCCCCACCAAACCGGGCAACAACCGCCTCAACAATCGCACAAATCCACCTCCAGACTGAAAATCTTGGGAGCGAACAACTGTAAATCTTGGGAATTTTTCTCTAAAAATCTTAGGAATAAACCTACTCCCACCCTCAAAGTTCACAGAAAAGGCGCAGCCTTAGCGAACAAATAGCCACGTCGTCGCGCCGAAAGGCGCGGGGACGGACAGCAAAGGCGAGAGTGAAACATCAATACCCCTCGAAATTTTACCATACCCCCTCGAAGTTCGCACTAAAGGCCTCCGCGCGCGATTTTTGAGCCTCCGCGTTTGTTTTTTCATCGTGAAAC
>JAFLUU010000128.1 GCA_022508585.1 Prevotellaceae bacterium
CTTGGCGCTAAATAGAGCAGCCGCCGGCACATCGAGTGCCGGCGGCTGTGTGCGTAATGCTATTTCTGCGACATTTAGCATCACGGCCAAATTTAATATAGGTATTTTTAGCGAACCTTGTCTATCATTGTGTAGTCAAGTTAGGCGACGTTTCGGAAATATCAAAATAAATTTTGTACTTCTCTCAACTTGCACTAACTTTGCACCACATTTCAAACAAACATTCATTCTATACAATGGCTGAAAATAATTCTTCTTTCATCGTTTTCTCGGGTACTTGCACCCAATACCTAACCGAGAAGATTTGCCAACACCTTAACATGCCGATGGGCAACATGCAGGTAACTCGTTTCTCCGATGGCGAGTTTGAAATCTGTTTCGAGGAAAGCATTCGCGGCAAAGATGTGTACTTGGTTCAGTCTACTTTCCCTAATGCAGACAATCTGATGGAGCTTCTGCTGATGGTAGACGCAGCTAAGCGTGCCAGCGCGCGCACTGTCAACGCTGTTATCCCGTATTTCGGATGGGCACGCCAAGACCGCAAGAGCAAGCCGCGTGTAAGTATCGCTGCCAAGTTGGTGGCTGATTTGCTTAGCGTAGCAGGCGTTACCAGCGTTTTGACTATGGATCTTCATGCCGACCAAGAGCAGGGCTTCTTCAATGTGCCGGTCAATCACCTTTACGCTTCTTCCATATTTATCCCTTATATTCAAAGTCTCAACCTCAAAAATCTCTGTATCGCTTCGCCGGACGTTGGTGGTAGCAAGAGAGCCAGTACCTATGCCAAGTTCTTTAACTGTCCGTTGGTGATGTGCAACAAGTCGCGCGTGAAAGCTAATGAGGTTGCCACGATGCAGGTAATCGGCGACGTGAAAGGCTACGACGTAATCATCATCGACGACATGGTTGACACTGCTGGGTCTATCACTAAGGCTGCGCAGCTGCTCAAAGACCAGGGTGCGAACTCCGTGCGTGCTATTGCCAGCCACTGCGTGATGAGTGGCCCTGCCTGCGAGCGCATCAGTGCTTCGCCGCTTGAGGAAATGGTCTTTACCGACTCTATTCCTTTCAAGGGCAACTGTCCAAAAGTTAAGCAGCTGACCATCGCCGGTCTGTTCGCCGAGACTATCCGCAGGATATTGAGCAACGAGAGCATCTCTACACAGTATCTGATGTAGAAACTTGCATTATATGTAAAGCAAAAGGCCGTTTGCGTTGTACGCAGACGGCCTTTGTTTTATCTAACACCGCTTTCGTTAAGAGAAAGAGGAGTCTTCGCTTTGTTTACTTATCCTTTTTCCCGAAGATAGAAAAGTGAACGTAGCGCTTGGGGTTATTTCGCAAGTCTTGTAGTAGCAAGTCGGCAGACGAGGCTGTGTTGGTGAGATTGTCGTAGAGCTGGCGGTCGCGCATCAGCAGTCCAAGAGTGGAGTTGTTGCTGTTGAGCGAGCTAAGCAGTGGGGTAATGCCTTTGTCGAGGTTGTTTGTAAACTCTTGCAGGTTATTAAGCGTCTGATTAACGGAGGTTATCGTAGCTGCATAGTCTATTTGATCAAGCTTTTCGCTGATCGAATTGAGGTGTTCTGTTGCAGGTTCGAGATTAGCGGCAATCTTATTTATGTCGCCGACCATTAGCTTGTTAAGCGTGTGAGTTGTGGTCTTCAGTTCTTCCGTAAGCGCGGCGGTATTTTGCAATATCTGCATCGTTGCAGGATTATTTACGATTGCATTTACTCCTGCGATAACAGAATCGAGTTTCGGCAACATCTCTTCGATTTTTGGCACCATATTGGCAGCCTTGTCAAGCGCACCTTTATGCGGACCGCCAAGAATAGTGTCTCCCGGAGTGAGCATACGCGGAGATTGACCGAGGATAATGTTCATCGTAACGCCGCCGAGCATCTGAGCGTCGAGTTCTGCATAGCTCCCTTCGGGAATGTGCATTCCTTTCTCAATCTCCACGGCAACATACACATTACCCGGATGTGCGTAGTCGTACTCTATCTTGTGCACCGTACCGATGCGGTAACCGCTGGCATAAACAGGATTTGATTCCGCCAGTCCGCTGATGTCTTTGAAGGCAACGTAAAGGACATTGTTGCTTTGGAAGATATTTATGCCTTTCAGAAAATTGATACCGTATATCAACAGGGCTATTGCGCAAATCGCGGAGAGCGCAATCTTTATTTCTTTTGTCAGAAATTTCATCGAGATGTCTGTTTTGTGAATGTTGTAGGATTATGGTTGCTTCTTTATGGCCTGTGAGTATTCTTCTGGTGTTACGCGCTTGCCATCTCTGAATGCAACGATAAAGCAGCCTGTGAATTTGTCCTTGATTTTGGCATGAACCGCCTTAATCTCTGCATAACTTGTGCTGTTCCCATAAGTATGGATATAGAGCTGACGACCATTATTTGTGGAAAGAAAACTTTCTACGCCTTTCAATCCCTTAAATTGCTCGCTGTCAGGGCGCAGGCTGCGCGTAGAGGTGCAGATCTGCACCTTAAATTCGTATTTGTCGTTGGCAGTGGAATTTTTAGGGGTGTTTTTTTCTTGCGAGGGCTCAGTTTTTGCAGAAGAAGCCTGCTCTTGTTTTGGCTGAGTTTCCGTTTGTTTTGTATTAGCGTTAGCCGAGGCCTTTTCTTCCGTTTTTTGCTCTGTTTTAGTCTCGACATCGTCTGTTTTATCTGCAATAGACGCCTCAAAAGCCGCGTTGTCAGATACAGGTGCTACCGGAGCGGTGGAATTGTCGATGCCGCGCAGGATAGGAGAGATATATTTGCGGAAAGCGTTGTAAATGCTGGTAGCGAGTTCGTTAATACCTTGTTCGGAATTGAGATAAGCCTCCTCACTGGGGGTGGAAATGAAACCGAGCTCGGTCAACACGCTGGGCATAGCCGTCTTGCGCAACACAAGGAAGCCCGCCTGATGCACTCCCTTGTTCGGGCGACCGGCACTGACATATTCGTCTTGAATACTTTTGGCAAACATTGCACTGGTGCGCATATTATTGCCTTGAATAATCTCGTTCATGATAAAATTCTCCACCGAGCTTTCAGCATATCGCTGCCGATTGGTCTCATACTGGATTACGGAGTTTTCTCGCTTTACCACTTCGAGGTTTGCCGTAGCTCTTTCCAGAGAGAGGGAGTAGGTTTCGGAGCCGCGCACGGTATTGCCGGCAGCAGTGGCGTTGGTATGCACGGAAATAAAAAGGTCGGCCTTGGCATTGTTAGCAATGTTGGCGCGTTCGTCCAGCTCTACGAACTTATCGGTCTTGCGAGTATATACAACCTTGACGCCGCTACAATTTTGCTCGATCAGTTTGCCGAGTTTGAGTACGACATTGAGATTGATGTTCTTCTCTTTAGAATAAGTGCCGAGTGCGCCCGGGTCTTTGCCGCCGTGACCGGCATCGAGCACTACTATGAATGCGTTTGCGCCGATGCTTAACCACAGGCTTGCCACGAAACAGCCCAAAGTCATTGCCGCGCGCTTAAATATAATGTGATTATTTTTCATTATATGCTCACTTTGTCAAAAAATACTTACTTCCTGGCAAAGTTACGCAATTCCCCTCAAACAAAATGCCTTTTTAAGATTTATTTAGATGCAGTCCGCTGTCTTGGCAGCCGCATTTGGAGGTAAAATCAGCCCTCTGTGCTGTATGATACAATCTCGCAATTCTTACATTCGCCGTACTCTTTGAGCAGCTGCGCAATCCTCTGGGCGCAATCCATCACGCCGAGTGCATCTCCGTCGTAGCCGTTGATTAAAGCAAGCAGATGGCAGGTCTCTACACTGAGAGCCGTGCGCTCATTATCGCTCGTGGGAGTGCCGATGCCGCCAATGTCGTCGCGATAGACGGGCAGATGCTCGATATTGAGCAGTCCGCGCCCTATACCCTCGTAGGGCTCGCCCTCTTCACCCACGCCGAGGCGCAGAGTGTCGCCCACAATCTTGTCGTAGTCGAACCCGCCGATGCTATAGCCGAACTCCATGCTGGCAAGGTTGATAAGGTCTACCGCATTGTTGATTTGATATAGCTCTTTGCCCTGCAAGATGCGTCTTATCAACGCCTCGCCCGAAGGACGATAGCGGCTGGGGTCCTTACCGAGCTTGCGATAGGCTGCACGCGTCGCCTCGATGGACGGAATTTGCTTCAGGCTTTCGGTAGTGAGCGTGTCGCGACAAGTTTGCGAGGAACGGCAGATTTCATTCCACAGCTCGGCGCTGTAAGCCCCGTTCTTAAATTCCGCATAGACCGCCGCACCCTTAAAGTCGGGGCAGACATCGCTCAGACAATGCTCGATGATAATGTTCTTGTGCTTAATCATTTGTGTAGGTTCAGTCGAGAAAACCTTGATTGCGCAGAGCGTCCAGAAAAGTGGCGGACATAGCGCGGCAATCGTCGCCCTTATATCTGATATCCGTGAAGACTTGAGCCAAAGTCTCCATGCCGTTTATCTCAACGAAATGCTTATTCTCTTCCAGCGCCTCCTTGGGTGAATATAAGCGGTCGATGCTCTGCGGAGTGTAGGGCTGGTATGTCTCCTCATGCACCACGGCATCCAACGGCAGGCGGTCGGAGAGCGGAGCGTCCTCGTCGGGCCAGCCAAGGGTGATAGTAGCCACCGGCATCACCAGCTTAGGCAACTGAAGCGTGTCGATGATTTGCTGAGCGTTGTAGATAGTGGTGCCAAGGAAACAAAGCCCTAATCCTGCCTCCTCCGCCAGATGGCAAAAGGTCTGACAATAGAGCAGGGCATCGGTCGCCGCATTGAGGAAAGATAGAAAATTGTCGTACCCAGGGTGCGCCTTGCGCTGATTACACCACTCGGTGGTGCGATTATAGTCCGCGCAGAATGTCAGCACCACAGGCGCTTGCTCCACCATCGGCTGGCAGAAGTGAGCCGGCGCAAGCCTGTGCTTCATCTCCTTGCTGCGATTCACAACCACGCTATACAGTTGCAGATTGCCCATCGTCTGGGTCTGTTCCGCCCTCAGGAGCAGGCTGTTGAGCAACTCGCTGCTCACTTCGCGCTCGGCATATTTGCGTATAGTGCGTCTTTTGGTAATGTCGTACATGTTTTAGCTCTTAATCGTTGCGCCGCACTCAGTACACAGCAGGCCGCCGTCCTGATACACCATACTCTCTTTCTTGCAGTTGGGGCAAAGCTGTCCTGTAGCGTGAGTGCCGTCCTTGATGTATTTCTTCAGGGCTCGTTCCACGCCATTCTTCCAGTTGTTGATGCTCTCGTCGTCGAGTTGCAGCTGCGACACGAGCCTGACGATGCGCTCCAAAGGCATACGATAGCGCAGCACGCCCGAAATCAGCTTGGCGTAGTTCCAATATTCCTTATTAAATTTCTCCGACAGTCCCTCCACGGTCGTTTTGTAGCCGCGCTTGTTCTCAAACTGGAAGTCGTAGCGCTTAGTGCCGTCCTCATTGACCGCTTTGATGATGCGCCCCTTCGTAACCGTTTTGGGCAGCACGATACCCTCCTCGTCGTCTTGCAGACCGGTGAAAATCTCGTAGGGATAGCCGTTGAGCAACCCCACAAAAGCCACCCATTTCTCCTTGTTGTTCTGAAACCTGACCACATCGCACTCAAGCGACGCCGGTCGGGTCTCCGTAACTTCCGGGTGAGTGATAATGACTTGCTCCATCGTCACTTAGTTCTCAAAATAGTAGAGGAACACGGCTATACCCTCTAAGGCATTCTTGCGCTCCCCCTCGATTTCGAGGGCGAACTTTATTTCGGCTTTGCATACCCCGCGCAGGTTCTGTATGTTGTGCAGGTCAGCCACAAGTCTGATCTTCTGGCCGCTCAGCACCGCCTGCCCGAACTTCATCTTGTCGATGCCGTAGTTAATCATCATCTTCAGATTATTCACTTTGATAATCTGATTCCACAGATAGGGCAGCATCGACAGCGTGAGGTAGCCGTGAGCAATCGTACTCTTGAAGGGCGACTCTGTCTGCGCCTTTTGTGTGTCCACATGAATCCACTGATGGTCGAGTGTAGCGTCGGCAAAGAGGTTAATACGCTCTTGGCTGAGCTCCACATAGTCGCTCACGCCTATTTGTTTGCCAAGCAGTTGGGCAAACTCGTCATAAGAATTGATGATCACCATATTTTCTTTTTTTTTGGCGTTATATGTGTTTATTATGATGCAAAATTACTGCAAATTAAGCAAAAACCCATGCACAAAGGATATTTTTTATAATAAAGCCACCTACAAACAACAACACTTTATGATCATTGCGATTATAAATTGTTGCCAAAATTTATGTTTACAAGCGAGAGAGTTTTAGTTAGCTTTCCCCTCGGTCAATAAGACTAAGGGGATTGTAGTATATATATATCATTTTATCGCTTTGAGATAAATATATATAAACAAGAAAAAGAAGAAAAACAGGTTATATACGATTAGAGGTTAGAAAAATAATCCTTTTGTATACCCTAACCAGCGCAATACACTCTCTCCCCATACAATGACCATGAGCCACGATGTGGCCATCACCATGATACCGAAACGGAAGGTTTCACTCCAACTGTACTGATTGG
>JAFLUU010000129.1 GCA_022508585.1 Prevotellaceae bacterium
CGAACCACCACAAACAGAACCAAAACCTGTTGTGCTACCATTACACCATTGGACAGCCGCTAAGCGAATGCAAAAGTAAGCATTTATTTTAATTTGGAGGATAATTAAGGCGAAAAACAGTCGTTCGGGTATCGTAAAAAGCAAAAAACACGCCGAAAATTTGGCTGAATGAAAAAGAAAAGCGTATTTTTGCAACTGAAAATAGGGTGGAATTGCGATTAAGCAGGGTTCCGGTGCGGCAAGTAGCATTGGGATTCTTTCTTTTTTCGCTCCCCAAAAAAGTGATAGCAAGATTTAAATAAACTAAAAGCATAATAAACGAAAAATGGCTTACATGACTAAAGAGGGCTATGAGCAAATGGTAGCCCAGCTCAAACATATGGAGCAAGTGGAGAGACCGGCGGCATCCGCCGCCATTGCGGAGGCACGCGACAAGGGTGATTTGTCCGAGAACGCGGAGTATGAGGCCGCCAAGGAGGCGCAGGCAATGCTCGAAGGCCGCATAAACAAACTGAAAGCCGCTCTGATGGAGGCTAAAATCATTGATCCGTCCAAGTTGAGCAACGAAACGGTACAGATTCTCTCCACCGTGGAGATGAAGAACACTAAACTCGGCACGAAGATGAAATATACTATCGTGAGCGAGAGCGAAGCAAACCTCAAGGAGGGCAAAATCTCCTCCACCACCCCCATTGCGCAGGGATTGCTGGGCAAAAAGGTGGGCGATGTGGTGAAAATACAAATCCCGCGCGGAGAAATCGAACTCGAGGTGCTCAATATCACCATCTAAGAGAGCGCACAAAACGGTAATATCGGTAAACAACGCAATAAGATTATGGCTACTTTGTTCACACGCATCATTAAGGGTGAAATCCCCAGCTATAAGTGCGCCGAGAACGATGAATTCTACGCTTTCCTCGACATCAACCCCATCGCCAAGGGGCATACGCTGGTCGTGCCCAAGCGAGAGGAAGATTATTTCTTCAATCTGAGCGACGAGGAGATTGCACGAATGCAAGTGTTCGCTAAACGCGTGGCTGTGGCAATCCAAAAGGCATTCCCCTGCCGCAAAGTGGCACAGGCTGTCATTGGTCTGGAAGTAAATCACGCGCATATACATCTTGTTCCTATCAATCAGGAAGGCGAACTCTTCTCTGGCAAGCATGTGGAGCTTACGACGGAACAGATGGAGGCTATAGCAAAAGCTATTGCGGACGAATATAACACTAATAATGCTTAAATTAACACACGATATGAAGCGATTGTTTTACATAATAATTGCAGCGTTCGCGTTAGTGCTGACAGCTGGCGCGCAGATCGAGATAAAAAAGCTGACATTCGGCTATCTTGACTACGAAAAGGTGCTGCAGAGCATGGCCGACTACGCAAATACGCAGGTTGCCATGCAGGGATTGCGCGAGCAGTATGATAAGGAGGCGGTTTACAACGAAGAAAAATTCTTC
Source organism: Prevotellaceae bacterium (assembly GCA_022508585.1). Classification (GTDB taxonomy): domain Bacteria; phylum Bacteroidota; class Bacteroidia; order Bacteroidales; family Bacteroidaceae; genus UBA6382. The sequence continues at coordinate 1,464 of JAFLUU010000129.1, forward strand.
AAGATGTATTCCGATTATATCCAGGGTCAAAAAACTTTTCCCGAGGACATTATGCTTAAGCGCCAGAAGGAACTGCAGGTTGCGATGGACCAAGGCATCAAGTTTCGCGAGGAGAGCGAGAAACTTTTGCGCGACGCCGAAGAAGAACTTCTCAAGCCAATAGAAGAAAAGCTCGATAGCGCGATTGCTTTGGTGGCTAAGGACAGAGGGCTTGCTTTTGTGCTCAACAGGAAGAAGCATAACTATCCTTTTATCAATGCTGCCGACGGCATAGACATCACTGAACTCGTCAATATGGTGCTGGCAGGCCTGCCATTGCCCAAGCAGGAACCGGAAAATGTCGTTGCCGCTGGCGCTGAGGCCGTGGTAAACGAAAATTAGCGTGATATAACCGTTATGTTACTGCCGCAAGTTGCAGGTCCTATCGGTGTTTTTGATTCCGGCTACGGCGGGCTCACTATTTTGCGCGAGCTACGCGCCTTGATGCCGCAATACGATTATCTTTATCTCGGTGATAACGCGCGTGCGCCATACGGCACGCGCTCTTTTGACGTTGTTTGCCGCTATACTCGCCAGGCTGTGGTTACGCTTTTCGAGCGCGGCTGTCATTTAGTCGTTCTCGCGTGCAATACTGCCTCCGCCAAAGCGTTGCGTACCATTCAGCAGAACGATTTGCCCCATCTCGATCCACGCCGCAGGGTGCTTGGCGTTATTCGCCCCACTGCAGAGGTTGTGGGCAGTCTCACTCGCAGTCGACATGTCGGTATTCTCGCCACTACAGGTACCATTATCTCACAGTCCTACGATATGGAGATAAGCAAGCTCCACCCGGACATCGTTGTTATCGGCCAAGACTGCCCTATGTGGGTGCCGCTGGTGGAGAATTTCGAGTTCGATTCGCCCGGAGCCGATTTTTTTGTTAAGAAGCGCATTGATATGCTGCTTCAGCACGATCCTGCGATAGATACTATCATTCTCGGCTGCACTCACTACCCCTTATTGTTGCCAAAGATACGCCAGTTTACACCCGAGAGCGTTACCATCGTGTCGCAAGGCGAGTATGTGGCTCAGAGTCTGCGTACTTACTTTATCAATCACCCCGAAATGGAAGCGCGTATCACCGGCGGCGGCACATTGCACTGTCTCACAACGGAGAGTACCGACAAGTTCAATTCTACTGCCGTTCACTTCCTCGGCCATAATATCGAGGCCGAAAGCATAGTGCTCAGTTGAAGTTTTTTTCTCGTTGATAATGCGACAATAATTCATCTGCATTATGAAATGGAAGATCCTCAATACCGAATACCTCATAAAGCGACCATGGCTGACGGCGCGCCGCGACACGGTGCAGCTCCCCGACGGCAGAATAAATCCCGAATATTATATTTTGGAGTACCCCACGTGGGTGAACGTCATCGCCATAACGTCAGACGGCGACTATATCATGGTGCAGCAGTATCGGCACGGGCTGAGCGATGTCTTTGTAGAATTAGTGGCCGGCGTGGTGGAACCGAATGAGGAGCCGCTGGCGGCTGCCAAGCGTGAACTGTTGGAGGAGGCCGGCTATTCCGGTGGAGAATGGGAGTTGCTGACCGTGATAGCGCAAAATCCTGCGTCGACCAACAACCTCACATATTGCTATGTCGCAAAAAATGTGGTGAAGACGCACACGCAGAAATTAGATGCTACGGAAGATATAGAGGTGAAGCATCTGAGCGAAGCGGAACTAAAGGGAATGTTGCTTCGCGACGAGATGAAACAATCGTTGATGCTCGCGCCGTTGTGGAAACATTTTTATCTCAAAGACAATCGCGATTTGTAGGCGTTTTTCCTCGATGAAATCGCGGTTTTTTGTTTTGCGGCATAACCTGTCCGCGTGAAATAATCCCTATTATCTCTCTGCCCAATCGCTTCGATCGAGGTTGCGGTAACCAATGGCCTCATTGACGTGACGAATGAGCACGTCGGTACTGCCGTCGAGGTCGGCAATAGTGCGACTGACCTTGAGAATGCGGTCATAGGCGCGGGCGGAGAGGTCATAACGGAGCATGGCGTCGTGCAGGCGCTTGGCCGCCGCCGCATCGGGGCGGGCAAATTCATGTAAGAGCTTGGTAGGCATCTGAGCATTGCTGTGTACGGCAGGAAAGTCCTTGAACCGCTCGGCTTGCACAGCTCTCGCTCTGATTACGCGCTCCCTGATTGCCGCACTGCTCTCGCCTGCGGGAGCATCGTTGAGGGCTTCAAACGGAACAGGGGTAACCTCCACCTGAATGTCGATGCGGTCGAGCAGCGGCCCTGATATTTTGCCTATATACTTCTGTATCTGTCCGGCATTGCAGACGCAGGCGTGGGTAGGGTGGTTGTAGTAGCCGCAGGGGCAGGGATTCATGCTCGCTACGAGCATGAAACTGCACGGAATGTCGACGCTGTATTTTGCGCGCGAGATATTGATGTGCCTATCCTCCAGGGGCTGACGCATAGTCTCGAGCACGTTTTTGGAAAACTCGGGCAACTCGTCGAGAAAGAGCACCCCGTTGTGCGCCAGACTGATCTCGCCCGGCTGGAAATTGGTGCCACCGCCGATTAAGGCCACATCGGAGACCGTATGGTGGGGGCTGCGGAACGGTCTGCGCGCTATCAGTGACGTATCCTTGTGCAGCTTGCCTGCAAGGGAGTGTATCTGTGTCGTTTCGAGGCTTTCTCTCAGCGTCAGAGGCGGCAAAATCGACGGCAGGCGCTTCGCCATCATCGACTTGCCGCAGCCCGGGCTGCCTATGAGGATAATGTTGTGCCCTCCGGCGGCGGCAACCTCTAAGGCGCGCTTCACATTCTCCTGTCCCTTTACCTCGCTGAAGTCATAGTCGAACTTCGCCTGATGCTCGGCGAACTCCTTGCGCGTATCTACCACCGTAGGTTGCAGCGCAGGCTTGCCGTTGAGAAAATCCACCACTTCCACCAGATTACGTGCGCCGTAGACCGCCAGATTGTTGACCACGGCGGCCTCGCGCACGTTGTCCTGCGGCACAATAAGGCCTTTAAGCCCCATTTCGCGCGCCTTGATAGCAATAGAGAGCGCACCGTGAATAGGACGAATGGTGCCGTCGAGCCCAAGCTCGCCCAAGAGCATGTATTGGCGCAGGGCATCGCACTCTATGCGCCCGCTCGTGGCCAGAATGGCCACGGCCAGCGGCAGATCGTAGGCCGTGCCCTCCTTGCGAATGTCGGCAGGCGCCATATTGATGGTGTACTTCTGCGGAGGGAGGCTGCCGAATGTGGTATTAATGGCAGCGTCGATGCGATCTATGCTCTCTTTGACCGCATTGTCGGGCAGGCCGACTATAACCGCCTTGACCCCGTTGGTGGAGTGCACCTCCACCTCCACCGGAATGGCGCGCAAGCCGCTCAGAGCCGCAGCATAGAGTTGTACGAGAGTGCCCATCCTGTTGCTGCTAATGATAGATGAGAGTAGTCAGGTGCGCCGGATTGAACACGTCCTGTGCCACGCACATAAGGTCCTGGGCAGAGGTAGCCATGATGCTATCGCAGATCTGACCGACATCGCGATGCTGTCCTGTGAGGGCAAATGTTTTGCCAAGAGCGAGCGCATAACTCTCAAAGTTGTTGCCCGCTATGAGAATCTGGCCGATAAACTGCTTCTTCGCCATATTCAGCGTCCGCTCGCTCAGCGGATGACTGCACAAGTTCTCCAACTCGTGCACCACGAGGCGGCGGCACTGCTTAACCTTGCTGTCCTCGCAGCCGAAGTACACGCTCCAGACACCGGTGTCGATATAATTAAACGTATTGCTCTCCACGTTGTAGACCAGTCCGCGCTTCTCGCGCAGACTCACGTTGAGCAGCGAGTTCATGCCCGGGCCGCCGAGTATGTTGTTGAGCAGAAAGAGAGCCGTTCGGTCTTCGTGCACCATGCTGTAGCCACGATTGCCCATCAAGACATGAGCCTGGTGCGTGTCGCGCTCACTGTTGAGCGTGTCAACCCCATAGGGAGGCAGCGTTTGCTTGTCTTTGCTTACCTCCCTCGCCGTCAGCAGGGCAGTATGGCGCTCCAATAGCCTCACCGTCCGCGCAAAGTCCACCTGTCCCAACACAAAAAAGGTAACATTGTTAGGCACATAATATTTACGGGTGAAGCGCAGCGCGTCAGCCGTCTTATACTCGCGCAAACGGTCGGCCTTACCCAAGATATTGCGCCCCAATCCGTGGCCGGTGAACAGCATCTCCTCAAAATCGTCGTAGATAAGCTCTGCAGGCGAGTCGTTGTAGCTGTCAATCTCGTCGATGATTACCTCCACCTCCTTGTCAATCTCCTCCTGCGGGTAGACGCTGTGAAACACGATGTCGCTCAGCAGGTCAACGGCGCGGGCATAATCCTCCCGCTGCACCGTGGCGTAGTAGACCGTCATCTCCTTGTTTGTGAAGGCGTTGAGGTCTCCGCCTACGCGCTCCAAGCGGTTGCGAATGTGCCATGCGCGTCGGCGTTCCGTCCCCTTGAAGGACATGTGTTCGCAGAAGTGCGCCATACCCGAGTCGCCCTCGTCCTCATCGCGCGTGCCGGCGGCCACTATGTAGCCGCAGTAGACCACATTGCTCCTTAGCGGCTCGTGAATGATGCGCAGCCCGTTAGACAAGATATGCTGGTTATATTCGTTCATGAATAAGTGCGTTATTATCGTTACGCGAAGTTAGCCTTTTTCCTGCAAACCACACTAAAGGAGGGTCAATAATTCTATTTTTCTCGTTTCATTAACACCTATAGCCGTTCTGACGCATCCTAACTTCCCGTTTTGCAGTTTTTATTTCAATTTTTCGCAAAAATTTGAGATAACGGAAATATTATTTCAACTTCTCAACATAAGACTTTACAAATTCAAAGTACGGAGCAAAACCACAAGCAACGATATTGTTTGCCAACAGGACTTTTTATTGTCGCGTTGAACTCGGCCCAAAAAGTCGTGCTCACAGCACAGAATGTCGCTAAAGACGCACTCTATCCCTACAAACTTTCTCAAAAGGGCCTCGAAGTTCGCATAAAAGGCCTCCGCGCGCGATTTTTGAGCCTCGAAACTCGTAGAAATGTCGTGAAC
>JAFLUU010000013.1 GCA_022508585.1 Prevotellaceae bacterium
GAGGCTCAAAAATCGCGCGCGGAGGCCTTTTCTATGAATTTCAACGAGGATAGGTAAAATTTTGAGAGGACTGAGTGCTGTGCGGTGGAGCAAATGAAAAGCACGAGGGCGAAATATTGCAGCCCCCACCCTTCTGGCAGCCGACGGCAGAGCGAGGTTCTCGCGGTTAGCTACCATTGTAAATCGAAGTGGGCGAGTGGGTGGAACGAAATATATAAATGGTGCTTTTCGCTGCTGTTTTAACATTTTTTTATTATCTTTGCGCGTAAATTTTTGGGCTCCTGATTATGGGGGCTAAGCATATCGAGAAAGAAACGACATTGTTTATGGCTGACAACAAGATTAGAGTGCGCTTTGCGCCCAGTCCGACGGGGCCGTTGCACATCGGCGGCGTGCGCACAGCGCTGTATAATTACCTCTTTGCCCGCAAACAGGGCGGCAAGATGATTTTCCGCATCGAGGACACCGACTCCACACGCTTTGTGCCGGGGGCAGAGGAATATATAATAGAAAGTTTCAAATGGCTCGGCATCGAGTTTGACGAGGGTGTGGGCATCGGCGGCGACAAGGGGCCTTATCGCCAGTCGGAGCGCCGCGAGATATACAAGCAGTATGTGGAACAGCTGCTGCAGAACGGGGCGGCATACTACGCCTTCGACACTCCCGACGAGCTCAACGCCAAACGGCAGGAGGTTGCCAACTTCCAGTACGACGCCTCCACGCGCACGCAGATGCGCAACTCGCTTACGCTGCCGGAGGACGAAGTGAAGCGCCTCTTGGAGACTGAACCGTATGTGGTGCGCTTCAAAATAAACGCCGGCGAGGAGGTGCATGTCAAGGACATCATTCGCGGCGATGTGGTGGTGAACTCTTCGGTGTTGGACGACAAGGTGCTCTACAAGAGCGCCGACCAACTGCCCACCTATCACCTCGCCAACATCGTCGACGACCACTTGATGGAAATCTCCCATGTCATTCGCGGCGAGGAGTGGCTGCCTTCGGCTCCGCTCCATGTGTTGCTGTACCGCGCCTTCGGCTGGCAGGACACGATGCCCGCCTTTGCCCACCTGCCGCTGCTGCTTAAGCCCGACGGCAAGGGCAAGCTATCCAAGCGCGACGGCGATAAGCTGGGCTTCCCCGTCTTTCCGCTCCAGTGGACCGACCCGCAGACGGGCAACATCTCCTCCGGCTACCGCGAGAGCGGCTATCTGAAGGAGGCGGTCATCAATTTCCTCGCCCTGCTGGGCTGGAACCCGGGCACGGAGCAGGAAATCCTCTCGCTCGACGAGCTGACAAATCAATTCGACCTCGCCAAGTGCTCCAAGAGCGGAGCTAAGTTCGACTATATGAAGGGTTGGTGGTTCAACCGCGAGTATCTGCTCCTGCGGAGCGACGACGAGCTCGCGCCCGACTTCCTGAAGATACTCGAGGCGAACGGTGTGCATACCACCGCCGACAAAGCGGCACAGGTGATAGGCATGATGAAGCAGAAGGTGGTGGAATATGTCGACGGGCAGTCGGGTCAGACACGCAAGCGCAACATCTCGTTCCTCGCCGACCTCTGGCCGCTGTGCGACTTCTTCTTCTGCGCGCCGCAGGACTACGACCGTGCCGACAAGTTCATAGTCAAGAACTGGAAGGAGAACACTGCCGCCGAGATGCAGGCTCTCGCCTGCCAGTTGGAGGGCGTTGAGAGCTGGACGGTGGAGGATATGAAGGCCGCTATCGACCCGTGGGTGGCTGAGAGCGGCATTCGTCCGTGGAACGCGTGGCGTATCTGCCTCGTGGGCAAGGGACAGGGCCCCGACATGTATGAATTGGCGGCTTTCCTCGGCAAGCAGGAAACGCTCGAGCGCATGGCGCACGCGGTCAAGACGCTTGCGTAACAACCATAGCGGTTGTTGGAGGCGCTAAGTCTTGATTAAGAAAAAAAATATCGTAAAATAGAAAATCGCAATGTACTCTCTCGCCATATACATCTATATGCTGTGCGCCAATATTGTGTCTTTGTTCAACAAGAAGGCGCGACAGCTGATGGTGGGGCACTCTAAGACCTACGACACGCTGCGTCGGCACATCGGCAAGCAGGATAGGGTAATCTGGTTCCACGCGGCGTCGCTCGGCGAGTTTGAACAGGGACGCCCGCTCATCGAGCGTATCCGCAACGCTGAGCATTGCTCCGCGTCCAAGTCCGGAAAACTAAAAATTCTGCTGACTTTCTTCTCGCCCTCGGGCTATGAGGTACGCAAGGACTACAAAGGTGCCGATGTGATCTGCTATCTGCCCTTCGACACGAAGCTGAACTCGCGTAAGTTCATCAAAATAGCTCACCCCGAGATGGCGTTCTTCATCAAGTACGAGTTCTGGCAAAACTATCTCACCGAATTGCACCGCCGCGGCGTGCCTACTTACAGCGTGGCGAGCATATTCCGCCCCGACCAGATTTTCTTCCGCTGGTATGGGCGTGATTACCGCAAGGTGCTGCGTACTTTCACCCATTTGTTTGTGCAAAACGAGGAGTCGGTGCGTTTGCTGCAGACGCTCGGCATCAATAACACCACTATTGTGGGCGATACGCGCATGGATCGCGTGCTGCAGATACGCGATGAGGCCAAAGAGCTGCCGTTGTGCGAGGCTTTCTGCCAGCCCAAGGACAATATTGCCGCCACTCTCGTGGTTGGCAGCAGCTGGCAGCCCGATGAGGATATTATCATCGACTATTTCAACCGCCACCCCGAGCAACGCCTGATCCTCGCGCCGCATGTGGTGAGCGAGAGCCACCTTGCCGAGATTGAGGGCAAGCTGCAGCGGCCTGCCGTGCGCTATACGCAGGCCACGCCCGACAGTGTGCGCGCTGCCGACTGCCTTATAATCGACTGCTACGGCCTGCTGTCCTCCATCTACCGCTATGCTACGGTGGCGTATGTGGGTGGCGGCTTCGGCGTGGGCATTCACAATGTGCCCGAGGCGGCGGTGTACGGCTTGCCCGTCATTATCGGGCCCAACAACCAGCGTTTCCGTGAGGCGCGCGACCTAATTGCCAAGGGCGGCTGCTTTGAGATTAACAATGCCGAGGAATACATCGACATCATCGGCAAACTGACCGACGATGCCGACTTCCGCAACAGGGCTGCCGACATTTCCGCCGGCTATATCCGCGATAATGCCGGTGCGGTGGACACTATCTACCGCCATATCTTCTCTTAGTGTCCTGAGGACATTTTTTTGCGCTAAGTCCAACGGGTATTTATTAGTACACAAAATATGAGGTGTCCTTAGGACGCCTTTTTGTCTAAGTTCTGTGTACATCGCAGATAACCTGCGCACCCTTTCATAATTCTCACGCGCGTACCTTTATTATATATACGCGGTTTGTAGTTGGCAGAATCGGCGGAGCCGCGATAAATAGCCGTTACGGCTACGCGCAGAACCGCTTGCCGACATAAAACAGCCGTTACGGCTGCAAATTATGGGATTAACTTAAACGCATAACCCTCCTTCTGCAGCCACTCGATGCTACGAGGCAGGGCGCTCCAGAGTTTGTCGGCAGAGCGCAGGGAGTCGTGAAAAGTGATGATGCTTCCCGATCGGGTGTAGCGCTTAATATTCTCAAAGACATCGTCGGCATTGAGCCTGTTGCTGTAGTCGCGTGTAACGAGATCCCACATCACTAACTTGTAGTGCCGCTTCAGAAAATGGTACTGCGGCTTACGCAGCCAGCCGTGGGGCGGACGAAAAAGATCGGAATGAATGAGTGCGTTGGCCTTGTGAGCATTGCGCACATACTTGACTGTAGATGTGGTGAAGCCGCCCAGATGATTAAAAGTGTGATTGCCTATGCGGTGGCCGGCAGCCTTGACCATTTCGAACTCGGCGGGATGTTTCCTCACATTGTCTCCCACCATAAAGAATGTGGCTTTAACGCCGTAATGGTCGAGGATAGCAAGTACGCGAGGGGTAATATCCGGAATAGGACCGTCGTCGAAGGTGAGGTAGACGGCTTTCTCCTCAGGATTGAGACGCCAAAGTGCCTTGGGATAGAAAAGGCGCAAAAACCAGGAGGGTTGCTCTATAATCATGTCGGCTTAAGAACGGAGGTCGAGGCTTGCGCTGACTGCGTGATAGGTTTGCGCCACGCGCAAGCCCCGACTTCCTGTGTTGCCATGCGGCTAAATATCCAACTGAACGCCTGCCCTCGTGAGGCGATCGTAGTAAGAGTTGAAGAGGGCGGTATACTTCTTGGCAAGATCCGTACTGCCAATATCCTCCATGCCTATAACGGCTCTGTAGAGATTAACAATATAGACATTGCAGCTATACTGGCTCATCTGCACGGGCTTGGCAGAATAATTGAGGTACCAATTAAGGTATTGATCCGCCGTGCGTGCAAAGATGGTGTAGAGTTCTTCGGCTTTTGCCTTGTTTCCTACTGCTGCCCACGCGGCTGCGAGCTCGCAGGTGCCGCCCATGCGGTCGCCGTAGGAGATACAGCTCTGCGGGAAGACCTTATCCGACCGCTCCACTACCTCTTTGGCTCGCTTGAGGTCGCCATTCTTAACCAACTGGTCGGCCAAAATAGCGAACATACGGCGATTGGTGAGGCACATGTGGCCGGTAGTTTCATCGACATAGACATTCGGATCTGCCATATTGCCGAACTTGTACTTGTGCATCACATTGTCGTACATCTTGTCGACATCTACACTCATGCCGTTGCGATAAGCCTCAAAAGGACTGATGCGATATGCCAGACCCTCCTGTATAAGGTTGCCGTCGAGCCCGAAGAAGTTGTCGTAGCCCACAGTGATTGCGATATAAAGGGGTCTTTCCCAGTTGGTGTTGGCCAACATTTCAAGCATCATGAGCGACGGTTTGTAAAGCACATTGTGTCCTTTGAGGGAAATGTACATTTCGTCGGGTATCTCGCCCGTACTGTCGGCGATGAGCATCTTTGAGCGGCGCACAGCGTCTTTATCGATAGTGATGACGATACTGTCGGAAGGAATGATGTTATACTCCGGATTGCGCACCCAGTACTTAAGTATATTCTTGAGTTCAAACGGATTGTCGCCGAACTCTGCACGTGCCCGCTCGGGATTCTCCGCGTAGTAGCGCTTGATTTCCGCTTTCATGTCCTGCACATGCACAACTTCGTTCTTACCCGTAACATACTCGTAGCGATTCCACGAGATTGGCACGGCCGGCGAGGTATAGGCGGGGCGCACCATCTGGTCGATGTACCAGTCTGTCTGCAGATAGGAGAGATTGCAGACGCGGGCATCCTGACGCACACCCTCCGTGTCTTGATTATACCAGAGAGGGAAAGTATCGTTGTCGCCATTGGTGAAGATAATCGGGAAGCCGCCCTCTTGCAGTGTGTTGAGGTAATTCTGACCAAAATCGCGGCAGGCGTAACGGTTGCTGCGGTCGTGATCGTCCCAGTTCTGAGAGGCCATCTGCACAGGCACAAGCACGCAAACTATGCTGACAACGGTTGCCACTACCGTACTGTTGAGCTTAACATTGCGTAGCCAGTCGATAATTGCAGCAACGCCCATACCTACCCAAATGGCGAAAGCATAGAACGAACCGGCATAGGCATAATCGCGCTCGCGAGGCTGCGACGGTGTCTGATTGAGGTAAAGCACTATAGCAATGCCGGTCATGAAGAAAAGGAAAAAGACAACCCAGAACTGCTGACCGCCTTTTCGTCCTCTGAAAGCCTGCCAGAACAAACCGAGAAGACCCAAAAGCAACGGCAGGGCGTAGTAAACATTGTGCCCCTTGTTTTCTTTCAACTCATCGGGGAGCTGACTCTGGTCGCCGAGGCGCATATTATCCACGAATGGGATTCCTGTAATCCAGTTGCCGTTCTCTGTTTCGCCCACGCCTTGAATATCGTTCTGGCGACCGCAGAAATTCCACATGAAATAGCGCCAATACATGAACCCGAGCTGATATGATGCAAAGAAAGCGAGATTATCTATCTGCGAAGGGATTTCTATTCGCTGTACCGCACCATTCCCCGGGTCGTAATCGACAATATTGTAATGAAGATTGCCCAACCATGATTTGTAGATGTTTGCTTTTCCACTATCCCAGACACGGGGGAAGATCATGTTTTGAGCATAAATGTATTCGGACTTATTTCCTACAACTTCGTATTGATCCGGTTCGTCAGCGGAGAGTTTTTCGCGACGCTGATAAATATCTTTACCTTCAGTACGCTTAGGAATAAGGCGACTGCCGTCTTCCGGGTCAATCTGCCATTCAAGTTGCGAGTTGAAAGTGGGACCATACAACAGCGGCTGCTGACCATATTGGTCGCGAGCGAGATAATCTCCCAAAGAGAAGACATCCTCTGGAGAGTTCTGGTCCATTGGTGGATTGGCGGTGGAGCGAATCACAATAAGAGCATAACTCGAATAGCCAATCATGAGCATCAGGAAGCAGAGAAGGGTTGTATTCATCACGCGGCGCAAATCTGCGTACTTGGCGACCTTATCAAACTTGAAAAGAACGACAAAAAGCATCGCAGCGATGATAATACCAATCACGATGCTACTAATTCCGCTGCCGAAAAAGGGAATACCAAGCAAAATGACGGAAGCAATGAACAGCCACTTGGCTTTTGCTAAGGTCTTGTCGTGAATACTCTGCCAGATGGCGAGAATAACGACGGCGACCAATATAATAAGGTAGATGATGAGACCTGTATTGAATGGCAGACCAAAAACATTGGTAAAAAGAAGCTCAAACCAACCGCCAATCTTGACAATGCCGGGCACAACGCCGTAAAGAATCACCGCGACGAGGATAAAACCCACGAGAAGTGCGACAAGCGAGCCCTTAACTGCAGCATTAGGGCTGCGGCGATAGTAATAAATGAGCACCATCGCAGGAATGCACAGCAAGTTGAGAAGATGCACGCCGATGGAAAGCCCCATGAGGTACGCAATCAAGACTAACCAGCGGTCAGCGCCAGGTTTATCGGCGCAATCCTCCCATTTAAGAATCAGCCAAAAGACAACCGCAGTAAAGAAAGAGGAGAAAGCGTAGACTTCGCCCTCAACCGCGCTAAACCAAAAGGTATCGCTGAAAGTATAAACAAGAGAACCTACTACGCCGGAACCAATAATGGCAATCTCCTGCGTAATAGTCTTGACTTGTCCCTTTTCGCAGATAAGGAGACGAACAAGATGCGTGATTGTCCAGAAAAGGAACAGAATACACCCTGCACTAAGCAGTGCCGACATAGTATTAACCATACGGGCGACTTGAGTAGGGTCGCTGGCGAACTGAGAGAAGAGATTAGCCACCAACATGAAGAACGGAGCGCCAGGCGGGTGCCCGATTTCAAGGCGATAACCAGTGGTAATGAACTCTGGACAGTCCCAAAAGCTGGCAGTGGGCTCAATGGTGGAGCAATAGACCACCGCAGCCACAACAAACATCAACCAACCGAAGGAATTGTTGATGAGATTGTATCTTTTCATCATAATTTTGCTATAATCAAAAATCTGGAATTAGAAATCGGGGAGCAAGTCGCACAAATTGTCGTGCAAATCCTACTTTCCCTATTTCTAATCCCAGCAAATAGTCACTAATTATTCGGCAGTCTTAACTTCAGTTTCCTTCTTAATCTTGTTGCCCAGCACAAGATAGGCAAGCGGGGCAGAAATGAAGATCGAGGAAAGAGTACCATAGATTACGCCGAGAATCATCGCGAACGAGAAGCTGCGAATACTGTCGCCACCGAGGAAGAAGATGCACAACAGCACCAAAAGCGTGGTGGTAGAAGTATTAATGGTACGCGCGAGGGTAGTATTGAGCGACTGGTTGAACAACAACTGCTTGTCGCGCTTGGGATAGAGCTTGAGGAACTCGCGAATACGGTCAAAGATAACCACTTTGTCGTTGATAGAGTAACCGATACAGGTCAGCACCGCAGCAATGAAGGTCTGGTCGACCTCAAGGCTGAACGGAACGAAGCCCCACAGCAACGAATAGGTACCGATGATGAGCAGCGAGTCGCAAATGAGGCCGACAGTGCTACCAACGGAGAACGCAATGTTGCGGAAGCGCACGAATATATAAAGGAAGATTGCGATAAGTGCGAAGATGACCGCACGGATTGCGCCATAGGTTACATCTTTAGCCACAGAGGGGCCGACTTTCTGCGAAGAGATGATAGAACCGCCCGTTTGGTTGTCGCGGTCTTTGAATTGCTCGAAGGGAACGCCCGCAGAGAGGAGGTTGCCTTCCTTAAGCGATTTGTAGAGGAGCGTTTCAATCTCGTTGTCTACGGCAGGATCGTTGCTGTCAATCTTATAGTTGGTAGAAACGCGTACAGTCTTGCCGTCGGTACCCAAAGCAAGCACCGCCACATTAGCATCGCCCGCGTTGGCTTGGATATGAGTCTTCACATCTTCGGGAACAACCTGCTTCTCGAACTTAACCGTGTAGTTGCGACCACCGGTGAAGTCGATACCGCTGCTCAGACCGCGCACACCGTAGCTAACGAAGCACACAACCAACGCAACAGCCCAAACCACGAAACTAACCTTGTAAGCGCTCATGAATTTGTAGTTGGCATTCTGGAGAAGGTTCTTGGAGAACGCAGTAGTGAAGGTCAAGTCGAGCCACTTGTCTCTGTTGTGGAAATGTTCAAAGACGATGCGGGTAAGCCAAACGGCAGTAAATACCGAAGCCAGCAGACCGATGATAAGAGTGGTGGCAAAACCGCGAATCGGACCCGTACCGAAGTTAAACAAGATGATACCGGTGATGATAGAAGTTACATTGGAGTCTATAATCGCTGAGAAGGCGTTGCCGTAACCGTCGGCAAGTGCAGATTTAATCTTCTTGCCAGCGCGAAGCTCCTCCTTGGTGCGCTCATAGATGAGCACATTGGCGTCAACCGCCATACCGAGTGTCAGAACCATACCGGCGATACCCGACATGGTCAGCGCAGCCTGGAAAGAAGCGAGCACGCCGAGGATAAAGAAGAAGTTGATGATCAAAGCGCAGTTGGCAACCATACCCGGCCTTACGCCGTAGAGCATACACATGTAAATCATCAGCAGAACAAAGGCAACGATGCAAGACATAACGCCCTTGTTGATAGATTCCTGCCCGAGAGAGGGACCAACGGTGTCGTCCTGTACGATTTTGACGGGAGCGTCCATCTTGCCGCCCTTGAGCACATTAGCCAAGTCCTTGGTGTCTTCAGTAGTGAAGTTGCCGGTGATCTGAGAGTTGCCGCCGTTGATTTCACTCATCACATTGGGGGCGCTATACACAACGCCATCGAGCACGATAGCTACCGCCTTGCCGATATTATTCTTAGTAAGGTTCGCCCACACGCGAGCGCCCTCGTTATTCATCGACATGCTAACCTCCGGCTTGCCGTACTGGTCGAAATCAGCGCGCGCGTCGGTGATAGCGTTGCCCTCAAGGGGAGCTTTGCCGTCAGCAGTGGTGCGAATAGCGTAGAGCTCGAACACATCAGCATTGGGGAAGAGGTCGCTGGCCTTCACGCCCCACTTCAGCGAGAGATCGCCACGCAGAGTAGCCTGCGCTTCGGGAGTAGCGAGGAGCTTGTTGACCTCAGCCGTGTCGTAAGACATCACATAGCCCACCACTGCACTACCGCTGCGCTGGTTCTGTGCCGGCATGATAAGGGAAAGGAGCGGATGAGCCTTCTTGTCTACACCTTGAGCCTTGGCAGCCTGCGCAGGCTTTGCGTTGGGCTTCAGTTGAATGCCGGCCTTGGCAGTATCTGCGGCGGCAGCGGCGGTATCAGCCTCGGCAACGCTCTCTTCAGCCACCGTGCTGTCAGCCTCAACGGCACCGCCTACGAGTTTAGCGTCGAGAGCCTGTATTTCGGGCCACACCTCAGCAAAACTGTAGGTCTCCCAGAACTCAAGGTTGGCGCTGGTCTGGAGAAGCTTGCGCACGCGCTCCGGTTCCTTCACGCCGGGCATCTCAACCATGATACGGCCGAGGCTACCCTCCAGCTTCTGGATATTAGGCTGGGCTACACCGAAGCGGTCGATGCGCGAACGGAGCACATTGTAGGAGTTGTCGATAGCATCCTTCACCTCCGCGCGCAGCACCTTCTCTATCTCGCTGTCAGTAGACTGAGCGTTGATCTTTTCGCTCAGTTGCTGAGTAGCAAAGATGGCAGAGAGTTTGTTTTTGCCTGCCGCATTCTGATAAGCGTTGATAAACAGGGTGATAAAGTCGTCCTGACTCTCGTTTGCCTCCTTGGCAGCCTGCTCGAAAGCCTTCTTGAAGTTAGCATCATCGGCATTATCGGCAGCCAGAATCTTCACGATGTCGGGAACAGAGACCTCAAGGGTTACATTCATACCGCCCTTCAAATCAAGGCCGAGTCCGAGCTGATATTCCTGGCACTCTTGAAGGGTTTTAAACATCCACACGCGCTCATTCTTCATCGAGTCGAGATAACGCTGCCCGGCAGCGGCCTCCATCTTGGCAGCCTTGCCTTCATAGTGGCTCGTAACGAAAGAGAACGAAAGGTAGTAGATGCACACAAGTGCCAGCAAAATAGCGAACACTTTTACAAATCCTTTGTTTTGCATTGTACTTTTGTTATTTATTGTTTATTATTTTCTGATAGTTGCTCTAACGGCGTGCATGACGCACTTTTGCGTAATTAGGCGTGCAAATATAGCATTTTTTTTCTATCCCGCTGGTACGCACGGCCTTAATTTCGCACATTATGACCATTTTGCCGCCTCTTTTGTGCAGATTGGCGGCATTAAGGCTGCTCTTTCCGTCTCTTTAACCATACCTCGATAGGGTAATGGTCGGACATTTTCTGGCGCGAATCGACCTTGGCGGCATAGGCGCGCCAGTGGCGGGAGCATAAGATGTTGTCGAGACGGAAATACATCCTGTTTAGATGATAAGAGATGCCCGGGCCGTTGCCGGAAGCGGTGTAGGCGTCGTCGAGCAAGCCGCACAGGCGCGTATGCACATAGGACAGAGGGCTTTCGTTGAAGTCGCCGCACACTACGACCGGCCTGTCGCCAACTTGCTTGAGAAACAGATACAGCGAGTCGGCCTGCTCGGCACGACGCAGGCCGGCATAGTTCACTTTGCGCCCGAGGCGAAGTATGTCCTCGCGAGTGCTGTCCCGATCAGAGATAGTCACGATTTTCTGATAGGTGGCCTTGTCGTCAGGACTGATAGCGTTGGAAACGAAGTGGCTATTGATGACCAGCACGGTGTCGTCCTCTATCTTAACGTTGTAGACCACGCACACATGCCCCTTCGACGAGGAGTGAATGATATGCCGGTCGAGTATAGGATAGTTGGAAAAAAACGCAAGCGAGTTGATGTATTGCCCCACATTGACGGTGTCGCGGTAAGGCCAGTGCTCCACGGCCTCTTCCACCGCCTTCTTGCGCGAAAGGTTGTAGCCGCTCTCCTGAGCGCAGAGCATGTCGGCATCACTGAGGCGCAGATACTCTATCATCTGCTCGCGCAGGACGGTATCCTTGATTCCACAGCCCAGACCGTAGGTGTTGTAGCTCACAACCTTGATGCTGCCGTCCGGAATGTCTTGCGGCCAGTTGACAGGGCAGTACGTGCGCAGCGGATAGATGCAGACAATCAGCGCGAAGAAGTTCCAAACCCACTTGCGCGACTGCACAATGAGCCACATCACCATAAACAGCACACAAGCCACTACAAGAAAGGGGAAAATGAGGGCAAGCGAGGAGTGCCAGCTGAAGATACGGGGAGGAATATTACCGCCGTAGGCAGAAAGCAATAACAGCGCTATCACTATAAGGTTAGCGAGCAGCAGCAGTCGCGACAATATCTTGCATATATGCTTTCGTATCAAGTGCATCGGCGTTGTTACGGCATGAATGGCGGCAGGCGGAGCGCCTTACAGGCTCTATAATATAATAAGGTGTAGATCTCAGCGGTTGCGGAAGTCGAAAATCGTTTTCTTTTCTTCATCGGTCAGACAGTTGTAGCCTGAGCGTTTCACCTTTTCCAGAATGCGCGCCACCTCTTCCTGCTGCCGGCGTCGCTCTGCCAGCGTGTCGGCATACTCATCCTTGGCAGCAGGCTTCTCAGCCTCGGCGTGCCGAGAGGCCTTGGGCTTCTTGAAGCGCGACCAAACGCTCTGCTTGGGACGATATTCGCTCCACGAGCTGAAACCATTGCGGTTGACGCCCGCTTTGTGGCGCCAGTAGAGGATAAGGACGATGCCAAAGAGCATACCGCCCAGATGAGCGAAGTGAGCAATGTTGCTGCCGCTCGAACCCAGCCCGCTGAGCAGCTCAATCACGGCATAGCCCATCACCAAGTACTTGGCCTTGATCGGCATCGGCGGAATAAGGAGCAGAATGCGCTCGTTGGGGAACGTCATGCCGTAGCCGAGCAAGATACCATAGACCGCACCCGACGCACCCACCGTCCGCCAGAGGCTAAGATAGTCTTTCATCGGCATACTGTCCACACCATTGCCTATAGTGGTATAGTGGTCTAACCCCATGCGCACATAGTCGATGTATTGCACCAACTCCTGGCACAGACCGGCGCCCACGCCGCACACGAGGTAGTAGATAAGATATTTTTTCGGCCCCCAGACCTGCTCCAAGATGCGCCCGAACATCCAGAAAGCGAGCATATTAAAAAAGATATGCTCGAAGTTGGCGTGCATGAACATATAAGTGAACAATTGGTAGACCATAAAGCTGTCGGACTTGAAGAAATGCAGTCCCAAGTAGTCGGTAAGGTCAACACCATTGTTGCGTAGGAGGCTCGTAGCCATATAGACCAATATATTTATTATCAACAAGTTTTTAGTAATAGGGGGCATCTTAAACATTATAGTCGCATTTTTTGTTTAGAGTGCAAAAATAGGTAATTTTTCCCACATACGCAGTCCTAAGCGGTCTTTGCTGCGAATTAAGATACCGCCATCTGGTTAAAAACAGCGTTTTTGCTCAACTAATAAAGCAGAAACGGACGGTTTTTATTCAATCTGTTGAACAAACGGTCGTGCGCGCCGCACTAAAAGCCGTACACGCCATTTTTAATGTCGTGCTTATTCCGCAAAATGTTGTTATTGTTTCTACAAACATCGTGCGCATTTCAATTTCTTGGTCAAGACGCGCAAACACCTTGACCAAGACGCATTCGGTTCTTGACCAAGATGTTCAAACTTCTTGGTCAAGATGTTCTCAGAACACCCTTATTTCGACAAGCGTTGCCGACATTTTTTGAGTTTCTCACGATGTTTGGAGAAGGTTGCACGATGTTTATGGGGCGAAGGAGCTCTTTTCCTGCAGCTCTGACGATGTTTGGTGTCAATTCCGCATCGTTTGATTAGGCTGCACCAAGGAAAAGCTCAAATAAATTTGGCTTTTCGCTCGGCTTGCACTAACTTTGCCGTTTATAATCGAACATTACAAACCTCTTTGTGGACATCTGTAACAATTTTGCCCGCATTGACATTCAGACACTTTAGAATATGGACATACAGAATGTGATACAGCAGGCCTGCGCCAAGGCGGTGGAAACCCTCTACGGCGTGGCTGTCGGCGAGGAGCAGCTTCAGCTCCAGAAGACGAAGAAAGAATTTGAGGGACACCTCACTTTGGTGGTTTTCCCCTTGCTGCGCATCTCGCACAAGAAGCCGCAGGAGACGGCGGAGGAGATTGGCGCATGGCTCAAGGATAATGAGCCTGCGGTGGAGAAGTATAATGTAATCAACGGCTTCCTTAATCTGAGCGTGGCCACCTCCTCGTGGGCTACGCTGCTCAATACTATCAGCCGGACAGAGAACTACGGCACGGTGAAGCCTACCGACTCCGCGCCGCTTGTGATGATAGAATATTCCTCGCCCAATACCAACAAGCCGCTCCACTTGGGGCATGTGCGCAACAACCTTCTGGGCTGGGCGGTGAGCCAGATACTCGAGGCGGCCGGCAATCGGGTGGTGAAGACCAACATTGTCAACGACCGCGGCATTCATATCTGCAAGTCGATGCTGGCTTGGCTCAAATGGGGCGAGGGTGAAACGCCGGAGAGCAGCCATAAGAAGGGCGACCACCTCATCGGCGACTACTATGTGCTGTTTGACAAACACTATCGCGAGGAAATCAGCACGCTTGCCGCTCAATACGAGCGCGAGGGGCTGACTCAAGACGAGGCTGTGGAGAAAGCCAAGAAGGAAGCGCCGCTTATCAAGGAGGCGCACGAGATGCTGGTGAAATGGGAGCAGAATGACCCCGAAATCCGCGCCCTGTGGAAGAAGATGAACGACTGGGTGTACGCCGGCTTCGACGAGACATACCGCGCCCTCGGCGTTGGGTTCGACAAGATTTACTATGAGTCCGACACCTACCTCGTGGGTAAGGCCAAGGTGGAGGAAGGGCTCCAGAAAGGGCTCTTCACACGCCACGACGACGGCTCGGTGTGGGCTGACCTGCGCGATGAGGGACTCGACGAGAAGCTGCTGCTGCGCAGCGACGGCACTTCGGTCTACATGACGCAGGATATAGGCACCGCCAAGCTGCGTTTTGACGACTACGACATCGATCGCATGGTTTATGTGGTGGGTAATGAGCAGAACTACCATTTCAAGGTTCTCTCTATCCTCTTAGACCGCCTCGGCTTCGAGTGGGGCAAGAGCCTCGTACACTTCTCCTACGGCATGGTGGAGCTGCCTAACGGCAAGATGAAGAGTCGCGAGGGCACGGTGGTGGACGCCGACGACCTTGTGGCTGAAATGATCAGCACCGCACGCCAAACGAGCGAGGAGCTCGGCAAGTTTGCCGACATGAGCGAGCCGGAGCGCGCCGAGATAGCGCGTATAGTGGGCATGGGTGCGCTGAAGTATTTCTTGCTGAAGGTCGATGCGCGCAAGAATATGCTTTTCAACCCGTCGGAGAGCATTGACTTCAACGGCAACACGGGTCCGTTCATTCAGTACACCTATGCGCGTATCCGCTCCGTGCTGCGCAAGGCGCGCGAGGCCGGTGTAGACTTTGCCGGCGGCGTTGCACCCGACACCGAGGTTAATGAGAAGGAGCAGACGCTGATTCAGCACCTCTCGCAGTTCCCTGCCGTAGTGCAGCAGGCTGCGGCGGAGTTCAGCCCCAGCACTATTGCCAACTACTGCTACAATCTGGTAAAGGAGTACAACCAATTCTACCACGACTACTCCATTCTGGGCGAGAGCGACGAGCAGAAACGCGTGCTGCGCCTCGTTCTGTCGGAGCAGGTGAGCAATATAGTGCGCACCGGCATGAGTCTGCTCGGCATCGAGGTGCCCGAGAGAATGTAAGAGCCCCCGCAGTTGAGCAAAGCGAAGCCTAAATACTATGTGGTGTGGTCGGGGCGCCGGACGGGCGTGTTTCTGACCTGGGAGGAGTGCAAAGCGCAGGTTATCGGCGCGCAAGGCGCCCGCTACAAGGCTTTTCCGACCTTTGAGGAGGCTCAACGCGCCTACGCCGAGGGTGCTCCGCCCATAGAGAAGAGCAAAAGCACCGCCCCCCGCGATAAAACTTGCCGCCCCGTGGACGAAATAATCCAGGACGCCTACGCTGTGGACGCGGCGTGCAGCGGCAATCCCGGCAAGATGGAGTATCGCGGCGTGGATGTGAAGAGCGGAATCCAGCTGTTCCACTTCGGCCCCATAATGGGCACCAATAACATCGGCGAGTTCCTCGCCATAGTCCACGCGCTGGCGCTGCAGAAACAGCTCGGCACCTCTTACCCCATCTACAGCGACAGTCGCAACGCCCTGCTCTGGATTAAGGCACGCAAGTGCCGCACCAAGCTGGCGATGAACGACAAAACAGCCCAAGCCCACGAGCTTATAGCCCGCGCTGAGCGCTGGCTGCAACAGAACGACTACTCTAACATAAAAATCCTCAAGTGGCAGACCGACAGGTGGGGCGAAATACCCGCTGACTTCGGGCGTAAGTAACGGAGGCTCGACCTTCAATGCCGCTTGCACGCTTTACAGGTTCACGATGAGAGACTTTTTTCAAATGATGCGGAAGTATTTTGTCCGCTATAAGCGTTACATCGGCGGCACGCTGCTATTCAATATTCTCGCCGCGATTTTTAATGTCTTTTCGTTCACGGTGCTGCTGCCGATATTGCAGATTTTGTTTAAGGTGAACACGGAACGCTACCAATTCGTACCCTGGAGCGAAGGCGACCTGCTCGAAACTGCCAAAAACAACGGCTATTACTACTCGCAACTCCTTATCGACAACTACGGCCCCGCCACTACGCTGCTCATGCTGGGCATTATACTGGCGGTGCTGACCCTGCTGAAGACGGCGGCCTACTTCGGAGGCTCGGCGTGCCTGATGCCGTTGCGCACCGGTGTGGTTCGCGATGTGCGTGCCGACATTTACCGCAAAATCCTGCGGCTACCGCTCTCCTTCTTCTCCGAAGAAAGGAAAGGCGACATCTTGGCGCGCGCCAGCACCGATGTAAACGAAATAGACGCGTCGATTACCTCCTCGCTCGATATGGTGATAAAAAATCCTATCTTCATTCTGGTCTACCTCGGCACGCTTCTTGCCATAAGCTGGGAGCTTACGCTCTTTACCCTATTGGTTGTGCCGTTTATGGCTATTGGTATCGGACGCATCGGCAAGAAACTGAAGCAGAAGTCGCTCTTTGCGCAGAGCAAGTGGAGCGACAGTATCAGTCAAATCGAGGAAACGCTCGGCGGACTGCGCATTATCAAGGCGTTTATTGCCGAGGGGAAGATGGAGAAGCGCTTCGAGAAGGTGAACAACGAGTTTCGCAACGCCTCTATGCGCGTGGCTATACGCCAGAGCGCCGCTCACCCTGTCAGCGAGTTCCTCGGCACCTGCATGATAGTGGTTGTGCTGTGGTTCGGCGGCTATCTCATCTTTTCGGGCAACTCTCCTATCGACGCGAGCACTTTTATCTACTACCTCGTGATACTTTACACCATTCTCCAGCCGCTGAAAGACCTCTCGAAGGCGGGTTACAGCATTCAGAAGGGTATGGCGTCGATGGAGCGCATCAATAAAATCATAGATGCCGAGAATAACATTCGCGAGGTAAGCAATCCCAAGCAAATCGGCAACCTGAACCGGAGCATCGAGCTCAAAAATGTCAGCTTCAGCTACAATGAGAGCAAACAGGTGCTGCATAACATCAACCTCACCATTCCCAAAGGCCAGACCATCGCGCTGGTGGGTCAGTCGGGCTCGGGTAAGAGCACGCTGGTAGACCTTATACCCCGTTATCACGATGTAAGCGACGGCCAGATTCTCATTGACGGCCAGGACATACGCCAACTGTCCATTCCGTCGCTGCGTTCGCTCATCGGCAATGTCAATCAGGAGGCTATCCTCTTCAACGACACCGTGTTCAACAACATTGCCTTCGGCGTGGAGAACGCTACGATGGAGCAGGTTGTGGAAGCTGCCAAGATTGCCAATGCTCACGACTTTATCCTCGAGATGGAGCAGGGCTACGACACCTCTGTGGGCGACCGAGGCTGCCGTCTGAGCGGCGGGCAGAGGCAACGCATCAGCATCGCGCGTGCGATACTCAAGAATCCGCCTATTCTCATCCTCGACGAAGCGACTTCTGCCCTCGACACGGAGAGTGAGCGACTGGTGCAGGAGGCTTTGGAACGGTTGATGAAGACTCGCACCACTATCGCCATTGCTCACCGGCTTTCCACCATTAAAAACGCCAACTGCATATATGTATTGCATGATGGCGAGATTGTGGAGAGCGGTACGCATGACGAACTAATCGCCCTCGGCAACTATTATAAGCGGCTGAACGATATGCAGCAGCTGTAGTCCGGCTGTTTGCATAGCGGCACTGATAATAACCGAGCTATCGTGAAGCTGCGCCTTAAATATCTGAGTTGTTTCCTCGTTATCTTCATCGCTCTGTTCGCCGTGATGAAGATTGCGTTCATGCTCTGCAACATTGGGGAGCATCGGGTCGGCATTTCGGACATTGCCGCAGTCATCTGGCATGGCTTGCCGCTCGATTTGAGCACCGCGTGCTACCTAACGATTTTGCCGTGGCTCATTTCTCTGGTGTCGGTCTTCGTCGGCGGTCGTGCGCTCGGCCATATCACCAAGATTTACTGCCTTATCATCGCGCCGGTGCTCTCTGTGATTTTCATTGCCGATATTGCGCTCTACCTGTTCTGGCAATTCAAGCTCGATGCCACCATATTTAACTATATCGATAGTCCGAAAAACGCCGCGGCCAGCGTTTCTGTGTGGTTTATAATCATTGCTCTGGTCTGCATCGCCGTTCTCACCGCTGCGCAGCTGTTTGCTTTCCGTCGCGTCTGGCAAATGGCCTTCGCGCTCGGCAAAACAAAAAGTGCCGGCTTCATACGGCAGATTGTCGAGGCTTTTTCAATCATCTTGGCGGGCGGGATAATGTTTCTGCTCATTCGTGGCGGCGTGGGGCGCTCCACTATGAATGTCGGGCGCGTCTATTTCTCGCAAGACCAGTACCTTAATCACTCTGCCGTCAATCCGGCGTTCTCCCTGCTCAGTTCTTCGTTCAAGACGCAGAACCTTGACAAACTCTACCGCTACTATTCTCGCAGCGAATGCGACAGTATCTTTGCGCAGATGGGCTATTCCACCCGCAGCGTCGCCCCCGACACCTTGCTCAAGACCGTTCGCCCCAATATCGTGCTGATAATAATGGAGGGCTGCGGCGCTTCGTTCGTGGAGGCGGTGGGTGGAAAGGCTGGCATCACGCCTAACCTCAACAAGCTCGCTAAAGAAGGCATTCTCTTCACCAATTGCTACGCTAACTCCTTCCGTACTGATCGCGGACTAGTCAATATATTGAGCGGCTACCCTGCTTTCCCGACCCTCTCCGTCATGAAGATGCCCGATAAGGCGAGTTCTCTGCCTTCCCTCGCGGCAAGCCTCGCCAAGAACGACTATTCCACCTCTTTCCTCTATGGTGGCGACATAAACTTCACGCAAACTAAAGGCTACCTCCTCGCTACGGGCTTCGGGCAGGCTCGTGGCTACGAGACATTCCCTCTTTCAGTGCGCCACCAGCATTCTTGGGGCGTCAACGACCACATTACGCTCGACACCTTATATAATATAATATGTAGGGAGGAGAAAATGTCGAGGGCGAACGGCAAAAATTACTTCGTCAGCTGCCTTACGCTCTCCAGCCACGAGGATTGGCAGGTGCCGTTCCACAAAATCCCGAACGACGAGGTCGCAAACTCCATGGCGTACCTCGATAGCTGCATCGGGCGCCTCGTTAGCCGCTTGAAGAAAACCTCTGCGTGGAGCGATATGCTGGTTATCCTTGTTCCCGACCACGGAATCTCCTATCCTCGCGACATTACCGAAGCCAACCCCGAGCGTAATCACATTCCGATGCTCTGGATTGGCGGCGCCCTCGCGCAACCGCGCCATATCGAGGCTCTTTGTAACAATACCGACCTCGTCGCGACCCTTCTCGGGCAGCTCCACATCAATCACGACGACTTTACCTTCAGCCGTGATGTACTAAGTCATGATTACACCTATCCTATTGCCGTTCACACCTTCAGTAATGGCATTACCCTCATTGATTCCACCGGCTTTACCGTAGAAGACCTCAATTCCCACGACATTATCAACGAACGCGGCGAGGGCGCGCACCGCACCGCCTTGTCTCATGCCTATTTGCAGAAGATTATTGAGGATCTCGCGGCAAGATAAAACCATCATATTATGGAAAATCTATACCAGACCCCGTATATCCACGAGGTACCAGTGCCTTTGAGCGTTGCGATCGAGCTAAAAGCCTATGCCAGCTCACTTAATGAGGAACAGACGCTGGCACACTGCCTGCGCAAGAGGGCGGAGGGGTTGCCGTTCCTGCGTTTCCTCGCTCTCGGCAATAAACAGTTACTTCAAAACAATACAATAATCCCCGTCAAGGTTTCCCGTTCCGCTACCGAGGCTGATATTCAAGAGCTCCAAGCTAGAATTATCGTGCACGATACAACTAATCCCATCGCTATCATCAGCAGTTTCGTCAGCAGAGGTGAGAGACGCCTTCTCGATTTAGCAATTGAGGCGCGCGTGCCTGCAATCTTCCTCGCCCAATTTGACATCTCCGACCAATCTAAGATTTCCGCCGACCTACAGATTGCCATTAAGGAGGGGCGCTTGCTGATGCTCGCTCCGTGGCCGTCAATTCCCAACCAAGCCTTCTTCGTTCGCAACCAGTGCTTGCTCATTAACCGCATAGCAGAAGTTATTGCATAATAATATAGGCGGAACTCATTATAAGTTCCGCCTATATTGTTTAGGGAAAAATGCGGTTAAGCCTCCTCGCCGAGCAGAATCTTCATCAGCTGGCCGGCAGAGTATGTTACTGCGGTGCCCGGGCCGAAGATGGCGGCAACACCAGCCTTATAGAGGAAGTCATAGTCGTTGACGGGGATTACACCGCCGGCAGTAACAACGATATCCTCGCGGCCGAGTTTCTTAAGCTCCTCGATAACGGCGGGAATGAGGGTCTTGTGGCCTGCAGCAAGGGAGCTGACGCCCAAAGCGTCCACATCGTTTTCCACAGCTTGGCGCGCAGCCTCGGCAGGGGTCTGGAACAAGGGACCCATGTCCACATCGAAGCCACAATCGGCGTAACCGGTTGCAACAACCTTGGCGCCACGGTCATGACCGTCCTGCCCCATCTTCGCAATCATGATGCGCGGGCGGCGACCCTCGCGCTTAGCAAACTCTTCGGTGAGGCGGCAGGCTTCCTGGAAGGTGCCGCTGTCCTTACTCTCGGATGAATACACGTTAGAAATGGTTTTGATTACAGCTTTGTAGCGGCCAACGACAGCTTCGCAGGCGTCGCTGATTTCGCCGAGGGTACAACGCAATCCGGCAGCCTTCACGGCGAGGTCAAGGAGGTTCTTGTCGCTCTTCTTGCCGTCTTGGAATTCTTGAACGCACGCGGTAATCTCGGCAAGAGCAGCCTTACAGGCAGCTTCATCGCGGTTAGCGCGCAAATCCTCGAGCGCAGCCTCCTGTTGCTTGCGAACGGCGGTGTTATCAATCTCGAGAATGTCAATCGGATCCTCGTGCTCGAGACGATACTTGTTGATGCCGACGATTATCTGCTTGCCGGTGTCGATACGACCCTGAGTGCGTGCTGCAGCCTCCTCGATACGCATCTTAGGCACACCGGTCTCGATAGCTTTAGCCATACCGCCGAGGCTTTCGATTTCCTCGATGTGCGCCCAAGCCTTGCGAGCCAGCTCATCAGTGAGCTTCTCTACATAATAAGAGCCGGCCCACGGGTCGATGTGCTTGCAGACCTGTGTCTCGTTCTGGATATATATCTGAGTGTTGCGCGCGATGCGGGCGGAGAAGTCGGTGGGCAGAGCTATAGCCTCGTCCAGAGCGTTAGTGTGCAAGCTCTGGGTATGACCGAGCACGGCAGCCATCGCCTCGATGCAGGTACGACCCACATTGTTGAACGGGTCTTGCTCCGTGAGGCTCCAGCCGGAAGTTTGCGAGTGAGTACGCAGCGCCATGGACTTCGGGTTCTTTGCACCGAAGCTCTTGACGATCTTTGCCCACAGCAGACGGCCTGCACGCATCTTGGCGATTTCCATAAAGTGGTTGACGCCGATAGCCCAGAAGAAGCTGAGACGCGGAGCGAAGGCATCGACATCGATACCGGCGTTAACACCGGCACGCAGGTAGTCGATACCGTCAGCCAGAGTGTAGGCAAGTTCAATATCGGCGGTCGCACCGGCCTCCTGCATGTGATAGCCGGAGATAGAGATGGAGTTAAATTTCGGCATCTTCTGCGAGGTGAACTCAAAGATGTCGGCAATTATCTTCATGGAGAATGCAGGCGGATAGATGTAGGTGTTGCGCACCATAAACTCCTTGAGAATGTCGTTCTGAATGGTGCCGGCCATCTCTTCGAGCTTCGCACCCTGCTCCAAGCCAGCATTGATGTAGAAAGCGAGCACGGGCAGCACCGCACCGTTCATGGTCATGGAGACAGACATCTTGTTCAGGGGAATACCGGCGAACAAGGTCTTCATATTCTCTAATGAGCAGATGCTCACACCGGCCTTGCCCACATCGCCGACCACGCGCTCGTTGTCGGGGTCGTAACCGCGGTGAGTGGGGAGGTCGAAAGCAACCGACAGACCCTTCTGGCCGCTGGCCAAGTTGCGGCGATAGAACGCATTACTTTCCTCGGCGGTGGAGAAACCGGCATACTGGCGGATAGTCCACGGGCGGAACGGATACATCATGCTGTAAGGGCCGCGAAGGAAGGGCGGAATGCCGGCAGCGAAGTCGAGATGTTCCATACCCTCGAGGTCTTCGCGCGTATAGACGGGCTGAATGTCGATTTGCTCGGGCGTTTTCCAGTTAGCGGTGATGCCGCTTTCCTTTTGCCACTGCTGGCCGTTCTTTTTCTCGATGCCAGCGAAGATATCTATGTTCTTAAAATCTTTTCTTGCCATAACTTACAAACCTAATTTCGCGTTAAACTCTTTAAGGGTCTGGAGCTGGTCCACACGCACATGGATAAAGTTCTCGATTCCGGCAGCCTTGAGCTCATCAGCGCAGGCGGGAGCACCGGCGATGACGAACAGGGCGCTGTCGCCCACGGCCTTGTAGGCAGGCACGCCGTACTCGGCATACTCATCGTCGCTGGAGCAGAGCACCACGATGTCGGCGCCAGCTTCCTTGGCGGCGGCGGCTCCGGCCTCTACGGTCTCGAAGCCGAGGTTGTCGATTACCTTGTAACCGGCGGCGGCGAGGAAGTTACAGCTGAACTGGGCGCGAGCCTGACGCATGGCGAGGTTACCAATGGTCAGCATAAATGCCACAGGCACCTTGGCTGCCTGCTCGGTCTTGAGGCGCAGAGCCTCAAAGTCGCTGGCGAGGCGCGAAGTGGCGATAGCGGTGATGCCGGTGGCCTCCGCGTCGGAGCAAGTGGCGCCGCAGCAGCAAGCCACAGGCTTCTTGCCCTCGCTTTTCTCGGTGAAGTTGGGGAATTGGTTGGTGCCGAGGATAAACTCCTTGCGCTTGCCGGCGTTAGCGTGGCGCTGCGCGTTGGTGGCGTTGATAGCCTCCTGCACCTTGCCCTGCTTGGCAGCGGCAAGGAAGCCGCCCTCCTCCTCTACGCTGAGGAACAGTTTCCAAGCCTGCTCGGCCAGCGCGTCGGTGAGGTGCTCGAGGAAGTAACTGCCGCCGGCCACATCCACAATCTTGTTGAAGTGGCACTCTTCCTTCAGCAGCAGCTGCTGATTGCGCGCGATGCGCTCGGCAAACTCGCTCGGCGTCTCGAAAGTCTCGTCAAACGGAGTTACAACGATGCTCTCCACGCCGGCCAGCGCGGCAGACATAGCCTCAGTCTGCGTGCGCAGCATGTTCACATAGCTGTCGAACAGAGTAAGGTTGTAGGAAGTGGTGGTAGCGCAGACATGCATCTTCGCACTCTCCTTGCACTCGGTGTATTGGCTCACAATCTGAGCCCAAAGCATACGGGCGGCGCGGAATTTGGCAATCTCCATGAAGTACACGCCGTTGATGCCGAGGTTAAACTTGATATTCTGTGCAGCCACTTCGGCAGGCACGCCGGCCTCCACCATCTGCTGGAGGTATTCGTTACCCCAAGCCAGCGCATAGCCTAACTCTTGGTAGGAGAACGCGCCGCTGTCGGTCAGAGTGAGGGCATTGACGGCGAGAGCGCGGAAGTTGGGATACTCCTTGAGCGCGTCGATTACTTCTTTGCCTACCTGCACGAGCTCTGTGGTGTCCTTGCCCTTAGAGAGCATCTTCTCGAGCGGGTCGAAGTTGACGGAGCCTTTCACGGCAGCCTTGTCGTAGCCCTTCTTGTCGAAGTAAGCGGCCAGAATCTTGGCAAGCTCTGCGGTCTTGCACTGGCAGGTGCAGAAGTTGAGCTCCACGCAGTCGGCATAGATGCCGTCGAGCAGTTTTTCGATGAACTCGGCGCTCACCTTGTCGCCGCAGATGCAGAAACCGAGCGAGTCGACACCCTTATTGAGTATGTCGAGTGCCTTTTTGTTGGCCTCGACGGGGCATTCCACCTCGATGTTCTGACGAACGAGCCAAGTGTTCTCGCTTGTCTTGTTGCCGCGCACATAAGGATACTGCCCGGGCAGCGCATTCATCAGCGGCAGGTCTTTCACATCGTCCTGCTGATAGAACGGCTGCACGCTGAAACCTTCATTGGTGCGCCACACCATCTTCTTGTCGAAATCGGCGCCTTTCAGGTCTACCTGAATTTTGTCAAGCCACTCCTGCTTGCCCACCGGCGCGAAATCAGAAAAAAGTTTCTTGTTTTCCATTAGTTGTTATATGTTGTTATTAGTTGAAAAAATGTTCTTTTTTTCTCAAACAGCGCGAAGTTAATCATTTTTTCTGTTTAACACCTTATTTATATATAATAAAACTTTTTCTACGCCCCTCTCACTCGTGCGAAAGCACCACATTCCGGCAAAAACACTCCATCTTACTGCACCTTATCCCCTCGAAGTTCGCAGAAATGTCGTGCGCATCTGATTTTTGAGC
>JAFLUU010000130.1 GCA_022508585.1 Prevotellaceae bacterium
ATATAAGAATTTATAAAAAACCTTATAAGAATTCCCGGTAATTTATATAAGAATTTTTGAAAATTCTTATAAGATTTTTTCATTATTCACGACATTTCGACGAATTTCGAGGCCCAAAAATCACGCACGGAGGCCTTTTCTGCGAATTTCAAGGGGGATAGATAAAATTTCGACAAGGTTAGGTACTGGGAGAGTGATGTTTTTTGTCGACTTAATTATACTTTCAACGCCTGCAAGGCGTCGTCAACAACCTTAAGGACTATTTCAGCAGCTTTACACTGTCCTTAAGGTTGCCGTATGTGCAAAGCTCAGTTGCCAAACATCCTTAGCGACAGCCATATCGCTGACAAATATCGAAATAAGGCCGTGTTTTATGCATTTTTCTGCATTTTCCAACGAAAAGATTACACAATTGTGCGCAGAAATGCCGAACTTTGCTTTTCGTGCGGTGTATCTCAACGATTTCGCCGCCACAGCATACCGAAAAATCATGACAAAAATTAAACTTCGCAGCAGTGTCTGCACCGAGGGGCGGCGTATGGCCGGCGCTCGCGCCCTATGGGTTGCCAACGGCATGAAAAGAGAACAGTTCGGCAAGCCTATCATCGCCGTAGTCAACAGTTTCACCCAGTTTGTGCCGGGGCACACACACCTCCACGAGGCCGGACAAATCATCAAGCGCGAAATAGAGCAATTGGGCTGCTATGCGGCCGAGTTCAACACCATTGCTATCGACGACGGCATCGCAATGGGCCACGACGGAATGCTTTACTCCCTGCCCTCGCGTGATATTATCGCCGACTCCGTGGAATACATGGTCAACGCCCACAAGGCTGACGCCATGATCTGCATTTCCAACTGCGACAAGATTACTCCGGGCATGCTGATGGCTGCCATGCGCCTCAACATACCTGCGGTGTTCGTCAGCGGCGGCCCTATGGAGGCCGGTCAGCACAAAGGCGAAAACCTCGACCTCATTGCTGCCATGATTAAGGGCGCTGACCCCACCGTGAGCGACGAAGAGCTCGCCGAGGTGGAGAATCGCGCTTGCCCGGGCTGCGGTTGCTGCTCCGGCATGTTCACCGCCAACTCGATGAACAACCTCACCGAAGGCATCGGCCTCTCGCTGCCCGGCAACGGCACCATTCTCGCCACTCACGCCAACCGTGTGGAGCTGATGAAGGAGGCTGCGCGCCAGATTGTCAAGAATGCCCTCGCTTACTACGAGCAGGGCGACACCTCGGTGCTGCCGCGCTCTATCGCCACGCGCCAAGCGTTCCTCAACGCCATGACGCTCGACATCGCCATGGGCGCGAGCACCAACACGGTGCTGCATCTGCTGGCTGTGGCGCAGGAAGCGGAGGTAGACTTCACGATGGCGGACATCGACGCGCTCTCGCGCAAGACCCCCTTCCTCTGTAAGCTCGCCCCCAACAGCCAACGCTACTCCGTGCAGGAGTGCGGACGCGCCGGCGGCATGTTAAACCTGCTCGGCGAGCTGGCCAAGGGCGGCCTTATCGACACCTCCGTCCGCCGCGTCAATGGTGCTACCCTCGCCGAGGACATAGAGAAATATTCCATACTCAAAGATAACATTGACCCCGAGGCTCTGCGCATCTACAGCAGCGCTCCGTGCGGCAAGTTCTGCAATCAGCTCGGCGCGCAGAGCACTAACTACGACACCCTCGACACCGACCGCGCCGAGGGCTGTATCCGCGACATCGAGCACGCCTATACGCGCGACGGCGGCATGGCAGTATTGTTCGGCAACATAGCGCAGGACGGCTGTGTGGTCAAGACTGCCGGCGTCGACGAGAGTATCTGGCGCTTCTCCGGCCCCGCCGTCGTGTTCGACTCGCAGGAGGACGCCTGCGAGGGCATTCTGGGCGGCAAGGTCAAGAAAGGCGATGTCGTGGTCATCACTCATGAGGGGCCCAAGGGCGGGCCGGGCATGCAGGAGATGCTCTACCCCACTTCCTACATCAAATCGATGCACATGGGCAAGGAATGCGCCCTGATTACCGACGGCCGCTTCTCCGGCGGCACCAGCGGACTCTCCATCGGCCACATCTCGCCCGAGGCTGCCAGCGGTGGCAACATCGGCAAGATTAAGGACGGCGACATCATCGACATCGACATACCCAACCGCTCGATAAATGTGCGCCTCAGCGACGAAGAGCTCGCCGCACGCCCCATGCAGCCACTCAAGCGCACGCGTACCGTATCCAAGGCGCTGCGAGCATACGCCCAGGCGGTGAGCAGTGCCGACAAAGGCGGCGTAAGAATAATCAATTAGGAACATACAAACCATATCATGCCTAACAATAAAATTACCGGCGCGGAAGCATTGATGCGCAGCCTCGAACACGAAGGCGTTAACACGCTTTTCGGCTATCCGGGCGGCTCGATAATGCCGTCATACGACGCTCTGTATGACCACCGCGACACTCTCAATCATATACTCGTGCGCCACGAACAGGGCGCCATACATGCCGCACAGGGCTACGCCCGTGTAAGCGGCAAGGTGGGCTGTGTCATCGTTACCTCGGGGCCTGGCGCCACCAATGTCATCACCGGACTGGCTGACGCCATGCTCGACTCCACGCCGCTCGTGGTTATCTGCGGGCAGGTGAGCACTGCGTTCCTCGGCACCGACGCTTTTCAAGAAGTCGATGTGATTGGCGTAACGCAGCCCGTCACTAAGTGGAACTTCCAGATTCGTCGAGCCGAAGACATCGCGTGGGCAGTCAGCCGCGCCTTCTATATCGCCCGCTCCGGCAGGCCGGGGCCGGTGGTGCTCGACTTTACCAAAAACGCGCAGACCACTCTGGTGGACTTCGAGCCCCAAAAAGTCGACTTTATCCGCTCTTACCTCCCCGTTCCGCAGGTTGAGAAAAAGGCCGTCAAAGAAGCGGCAAATCTCATCAACAATTCCCAGCGCCCCCTCGTCCTTGTGGGGCAAGGCGTCGAGCTTGGCAACGCTCGCGAGGAGCTTCGCCTCTTCCTCGAGAAGGCTAATCTTCCCGCCGGCTGCACTATGCTCGGTCTCAGCGCTCTTCCCTCCGATCACCCGCTGAATAAAGGTATGCTCGGCATGCACGGGAATTATGCCCTCAATGTTCTGACCAACAAGTGCGACCTCTTGATTGCCGTCGGTATGCGTTTCGACGACCGCGTAACGGGAAATCTGCAGACCTACGCTAAACAGGCCAAAGTCATCCACCTTGAGATAGATCCCGCCGAGATAAACAAAAATGTCCACGCGGATATTGCAATCCTCGGCGACTGTAAGCAAACTCTCGTCGAGCTTACGAAATATATCGAGCCTGCAAACCACCGCGAGTGGCTCGATTCCTTTATTCCCTACGACAATTTGGAAAATACCAAGGTCATCGAGCCGGCTATCCACCCTACGGAAGGTCCGCTACTGATGGGCGAAGTTGTGCGGCGCGTGAGTGAACTTAGTCAGCAGAAAGCTGTATTGGTTACCGATGTGGGGCAAAACCAATTGTTCGGCTGCCGGTACTTTAAGTTCACGGAAGCGCGCTCAGTGCTGACCTCGGGCGGTTGCGGCACTATGGGCTTCGGTTTACCCGCGGCAATCGGAGCAACATTCGGCGCTCCGGAGCGAACGATATGCCTCTTCTGCGGCGACGGAGGCCTGCAGATGAGCATTCAGGAGCTCGGCACGATAATGGAACAGCGCGCGCCGGTGAAAATAATCCTTCTCAACAACAATTACCTCGGCAATGTGCGCCAATGGCAGTACCTATTTTTTAATAAACGCTATTCCTTTACGCCGATGCTCAATCCGGACTACGAAAAAATCGCCGAGGCATACGGAATTCCCGCCCGCACGGTGGTGGAACGCGCCGATCTTGACGCTGCAATCGAGCAGATGCTGACGACGGAGGGTCCGTTCTTGTTGCAGTGCGCCGTGAAGGAAGAAGATAATGTGCTACCTATGACTCCTCCGGGCGCCAATGTAGACGAGATGATGCTCGAGATTGAATAACCCCTCTCACTTCGGCTTGAATTTTAGTAAAACAATTCTGAAAAGCAGACGAACGGGGCATAATTACAGACAACCATTTTAGAATTACAGATGGACACCTTATATACAATCATCACTTATTCCGAGAACTTCGCCGGCATACTCAATCAAATCACGGCGGTGTTCACAAGGCGGCAGGTAAATATCGAAAGCCTCAATGTCTGCTCCAGCAGCACGCCGGGCGTACACAAATACACCATCACCTGCTACTGCACGGAGGAGACCGTCAAGATTATCACCAAGCAGATTGAGAAGAAAATCGATGTGCTGCAAGCGCGCTACTACACCGCCGATGAAATCTACATTCAGGAGGTCGCTTTGTTTAAGCTCAACACCTCGCGCATTCTGGTGGAGAAAGATATTTCGCGCGCTATCCGC
This sequence comes from Prevotellaceae bacterium, assembly GCA_022508585.1. GTDB lineage: Bacteria > Bacteroidota > Bacteroidia > Bacteroidales > Bacteroidaceae > UBA6382. The sequence goes on from JAFLUU010000130.1 coordinate 4,433, forward strand.
CAGCACTCCGCCAAAATAGTAGAGGTCAACGAGACATTTAGCATCGTAACCCTCACCGGCCTGCCGGAAGACATCGACTCTCTCTACATCAGCCTCGACAAGTTAGGCTGCGTGCTCCAGTTCGTGCGCTGCGGCGCTATTGCCGTAACGCGCGGTCGCCGCGAGCTGCTCGATGAGTATTTAGAGAAAGTAAACAGTTAGCGCATCGTTACGATGCGGCTCACACCCGACTACGGAAGAGCACAAACCAACACGAATCACACACAAAACTATAACCAACAATATTATGGCAAAAATTAACTTCGGCGGCATGATTGAAGAAGTCGCCACCAGAGAAGAATTCTCACTCGAGAAAGCACGCGAAGTGCTTAAGAACGAAACCATCGCCGTGCTCGGCTACGGCGTGCAGGGCCCGGGTCAGGCTTGCAACCTCCGCGACAACGGATTTAATGTCATCGTGGGTCAGCGCGAGGGCAAGACCTATCAGAAAGCCGTTGAGGACGGCTGGGTACCCGGCGAGACACTCTTTTCCCTCGAGGAGGCAGCAGAGAAAGGTACTATCGTCTGCCTATTGCTCTCCGACGCCGCACAGATTGAGGTGTGGCCCAAGGTAAAACAATACCTCACCCCGGGCAAGACCCTCTATTTCTCTCACGGCTTCGCCATCACTTGGAACGATCGCACCGGCGTCGTGCCTCCTGCCGACATCGATGTTATCATGGTCGCTCCCAAGGGTTCCGGCACCTCTCTGCGCACAATGTTCCTCGAGGGTCGCGGTCTGAACAGCTCCTACGCCGTTTACCAGGACGCCAGCGGCAACGCTAAGGAGAAGGCGCTCGCCTTCGGTATCGGTATCGGCTCCGGCTATCTCTTCGAGACCACCTTCCAGCGCGAGGCTACCTCAGACCTCACCGGCGAGCGCGGCTCGCTGATGGGCGCTATCCAAGGTTTGCTGCTCGCCCAGTATGAGGTTCTGCGCGAGAACGGGCACACTCCCTCCGAGGCTTTCAACGAAACCGTAGAGGAGCTCACTCAATCGCTTATGCCTCTGTTCGCTGCCAAGGGTATGGACTGGATGTACGCCAACTGCTCCACCACAGCCCAGCGCGGCGCACTCGACTGGTATCCGCGCTTCCACGATGCTATCAAGCCCGTGGTGCAGCAGCTCTATCAGAGCGTGAAGGAGGGCACGGAGGCTCAGATTTCTATCGACTCCAACTCTAAGCCCGACTACCGCGTAGGTCTTGAGAAGGAACTGGCAGCATTGCGCGAGAGCGAGATGTGGCGCACCGGCGCTGTCGTTCGCCAACTCCGTCCCGAGAACGACTAACGGTCGTAACGACCGTTTTGTGCGGCTCCGCCAGTTCTGCAAGTATCTTCAGGACACTCTTGTGCGGTTTCGCCGCAGTCCTAAGGACTGTTTTATGCCGCTCCGCAGGGTCTGCAAAGACAAGACTATAACAAATCCGCAACTCAAAAGAGTTGCGGATTTTTAGTTTTATTCCGTTATATAGTAATAACGAGTGCCCTAATAGTTAAGTCCGACGAGCGACAGGGTACTAAACATCGCGCTCCAATACCTCATCGAGCTCCTGCTGTTGCTCGGCAGTGAGCGAGCGGTTCTGTAGGTCGCGTTTATGCTGCTCCTTAGCGCCGAACTGCTTGGCATCGCGCTCGATAGTGCCGGTATTCTTATACTTCACACCCTTTTTAGACTCCTCGAGGTCGCGGAAAGACTCAGCCTCGCTCCATTGGTCGGGTTTCTTGCCGCTGGTCTTCACCTTCAGAAACTTTTTCCAGCCGCCCTGATACATCTTCTTGAGCTTGGAAGTCCACTTCCGCTCCTTAATCTCTCTTCTTTCTCCTCTGTCCATAGTAAATGCTTTTAAGGGTTTATAAAAGAAGTAATGGCGTGTCGCACGCTCGCGCAACACTTTGTTATTGGCAAATATAGTCAACCTATTCTACACCGCAAAGTTTTCAAGGTCGATTTTATCATTTTTTATCCCCTCGCACCGCCAACAACACCCGTTCGCACCACACCGAAAGTCGTTCTTGATGCATAAAAAGGCCTGCGCGCGCGATTTTTGGGCCTCGAAATCCGTAGAAATGTCGTGAACAATGAAAAAATCT
>JAFLUU010000131.1 GCA_022508585.1 Prevotellaceae bacterium
CGATGAAAAAACAAACGCCGAGGCCCAAAAATCGTGCGCGGAGGCCTTTTCTGCGCGTGAGATGGGGGTATGCTGCGGCAGGGTGGGGTATTATGTCCTGATTGGTGGGACATATTTGCCGATAGATAGGGAAATCATTCCAAGGGCTGCATGTTGCTCAAAATGTCGGCGCGTTTGCCGAGATTGCTATATATATAAGGTAAAAAATGGCTCGGTTCGCAAAAAACGAGTAAATTTGTCGGCAAACTTAAATCACTCTAACTATGGAAAAGATTTGCGGTCTTATCGACGCCCCCTTTACGCCGTTTCATGCCAACGGCGATGTGAACTACGATATAATCCCTGCCTACGCCGCCATGCTGGCGCGCAACGGCTTGAAGGGTGTTTTCATCAACGGCTCCTCGGGTGAGGGCTATATGCTCACCGAACAGGAACGCATGAACCTCGCCGAGCACTGGGTGGAGGCGGCACGGCAGGTCAAGACCACTGAAGGAGAAGAGTTCAAAGTTATCGTGCATGTGGGCAGCTGCTGTGTGCGCAACAGCCACGCGCTGGCCGAGCACGCGCAGAGCATCGGAGCATGGGCTGTGGGCGCTATGGCAAGCCCGTTCCCCAAAATCAACCGCGTCGAGGAGCTGGTGAACTACTGCGCCGAGATTGCAAGCGGTGCGCCCGAGCTGCCGTTCTACTTCTACCATATTCCGGCATTCAACGGCGCGTTTCTCTCCATGCTCGACTTCCTCAAAGCCGCCGACGAGAGCGGCAGGATTCCTAACCTCGCGGGTATCAAGTACACCTTCGAGAGTCTGTATGAGTTCAACCGCTGTCGCCGCTACAAGGACGGCAAATACGACATGCTTCACGGTCAGGACGAGACGATTCTGCCCTGTCTAGGTATGGTGGGCGCTACTACCGAGGCGCAGGAGGCGCAGGGCGCACAGCCCGTGATGCTGGGCGGCATCGGCGGCACTACTAACTACAATGGCGCGGTGCTGACAGGCATTATCGACGCGTGGCGCAAGGGCGACAAGGAGCGTGCGCGCGAGTTGCAGAACTTTGCGCAGGATGTGATTGATGTTATCTGCTGTTTCCGCGGCAATATAGTGGGCGGCAAGCGCATCATGAAACTCATCGGCTACGATTTGGGCCCCAACCGCACTCCGTTCCAAAACATGACCGATGCGGAGGAGGCTTTGATGCGCCAAAAGCTCGAGGCTATCGACTTCTTCAACCGTTGCAACAAGTAACAGTCGTAGCGACTGCTGTTTTGCCAAGTCCGGAAAACGATTATTGTAAATGAGAAAGCTAATAACTATCGGCTTATGCCTGCTCTGTGTGTTGTGCCACGCGGTTGACAGCAGGTTTAACGATGTGTTGATCAGGCAGCTGCCCACTTTGTCGATAAATGGCACGCAAGGGGTTTCTGCGCCCTACGCCGGAGTGGCAGGCGACTTCCTTATGGTCGCCGGCGGCTGCAATTTCCCCGACACGCCCGCCGCTGAGGGGGGCGCGAAGGTGTTTTATAGCGGCATCTACACTCTTAAGCTCACCAAGGGCGCGAGTCTGTATGCTTACGACGGCTGGCGCAAGGTCGGCGACCTGCCCGAGGACGCGGCCTACGGCGTGAGCGTCAGCCTTGGCGACGGTAACATCGCTCTCATCGGCGGTACTGACGGACAGAAGTCGCTTGCTTCAGCCGCGCTGCTCGATGTGGGCAGGCATGGCGACAAAACGAGCTGGCAGACGCTGCCTCCGCTCCCGCAGGGCTTGGATAATATGGCCGGCGCCTACGGTGGTGGCTATATCTATGTGGTTGGCGGCCAGACCGACGGCGTGGCGCACTGCAAGGCCTATCGTCTGCGCTACCCCGACGGCAAAAGCTGGGAGGAGCTGCCCGATTTCCCGGGCGAGCCGAGGCTTCAGCCCGTGGCGGTGGTGCAAAACGGCTCCGAGCGCCCTATGCTGTACCTGCTGGGCGGCTATAGCAAGAGCGGCACGCACGAACGGGGCGTGATCTACGACCCTCTGTATAACCGGTGGACGGAAACATCGCCTATGGCGGTCGACGGCAAGGCGGTGGCGCTGGTTGGAGCAGGCGCGGTGGCGAGCGGCAACTCGTTTGTCGCCTGTATAGGCGGCGTGGATAAGGAGATGTTCGATGCGGCGCTGCAAAACCCCGCGCCCGACTACCTTACGCACCCTGCCGAGTGGTATAGATTCCGCAGTAACATACTTATATACAACACTATCACCGATGCGTGGAGCGAGATGGACGGTAGCTCCGCCCTCGCCCGCGCCGGTGCTGCCGTGGTGGACTGGCAGAGCGGCACGAAGCATCAATGGCTTGTCGTCAACGGCGAACTGAAGCCCGGCGTGCGCTCCAACACTGCCACTGCCGTCTCTGTGAGCTACGATGCCAACTTCGGGTGGCTCAACTGGGCGGTTCTGGTCGCCTACCTGCTGGGTATGCTCTGGCTCGGCTTCTTTTTCATGCGCCGCGAGAAGAATTCAAACGACTTCTTCACAGGCGGAGGCCGTATCCCCTGGTGGGCGGCCGGCATGAGCATCTTTGCCACCATGCTCAGCGCCATTACCTACATGTCGATACCGGCTAAAGCCTACGCTACCGACTGGAAGTACTACCCGATGCAGATTTTCATCCTCCTCGTGGCTTTTCCGGTCATCACCTACTTCCTTCCGTTCTTCCGCAGGCTCAATATCAGCACCGCCTACGCCTATTTGGAGCAGCGCTTCTGCTATGGAGTCCGCGCGATGGCCAGTGCGCTCTTTATCATCTTCATGGTGGCGCGTATGGCCTTGGTTCTGTTCCTGCCGTCGCTGGCAATGTCCGCCGTTACGGGCATAGACATCTTTGTCTGCATCATTCTGATGTCTGTCATCACCATTATCTACTGCACGATGGGCGGAATGGAGGCCGTGGTGTGGGGAGATGTCGTGCAGGGCTTCATTCTGATCGGCGGCGCGCTCATGGCGGCGCTTTTCCTCGTCTTTAAGACCGAGGGCGGCGCGCAAGGTTTCTGGGAGATCGGTTTTTCCAACGACAAGTTCGTCCTTTTTGACTTCGCCCTCGACTTTAAAGCCCCCACTTTCTGGGTTATTGTGCTCGGAGGATTGGCAAATAATCTTATTTCCTATACTTCCGACCAGACAGTGATCCAGCGTTACATGACCACCAAGGACGAAAAGTCGGCCTCGCGCAGCATTATCACCAACGGCCTGCTGAGTATATTCGTCAGCATCATCTTTTACACCATCGGCACGGGGCTTTACACATTCTTCAAGACTCATCCCGCCTCTCTGGACATCACAATGCAGAAGACCGACGCGATTTTCCCCTTCTTCATGATGAGTCAGCTGCCCGCGGGCTTGGCAGGGCTGCTGATCGCCGCGCTTTTCGCCGCCACGATGAGCACAATATCGAGCAATATCAACTCAATCTCGACGGCGTTCACGATGGACATGTACAAGAAGGCGCGTCCCGGCATCTCCGACCGCAAAACGCTGAGCGTGGCGCGCTGGACGGGCATCGTGGCCGGAGTAATCGGCACGGCGATCGCGATAGTGATGGCGGTGGTGGACATTCAGTCGCTGCTGGACTACTTTAACACTATCCTCGGCTTGCTTACCGGTGCAATCGGCGGCCTATTCATCATGGGCATCTTCTTTCCGCGCATCAATGCCGCGACTTCGCTCGTCGGTTTTGTGGCAGGAACGCTCGCCGTGTTCTATATGAACTATTTCACCGCAGCGAACTTCCTCCTGTTCGGCTTTATTAGCATGGCCGTCTCGGTGATTGTCGCTCTGGTGCTCTCAATCTTCTGCGGCAACAAGAAAAATATCGACGGCCTCACATGGAAGAGCCTCGACAAGACCGCAAAATAACAACGAAATAACGATAAAACTCTACGATATGGATTTTAAGCAATTAGCGCAGCTTTATAAGAGCGAGCTGCTCGACAGAGTGCTCCCTTTCTGGCTTGAAAAGTCGCAGGACAAGGAACTGGGAGGCTATTTCTCTTGCCTCGACCGCGACGGCAGCGTGTACGACACCGACAAGTTCATCTGGTTGCAGTGCCGCGAGGTGTGGATGTTTGCCAAACTCTACAATACTGTGGAGCGCAGGCAGGAATGGCTCGACTGCGCGGTGCAGGGAGCCGAGTTTCTTAAGCGTCATGGCCACGACGGCAACTACAACTGGTACTTCGCCATCGACCGCGAGGGCAATCCCCTTGTGGAGCCCTACAATATTTTCTCTTACACCTTCGCCGTCATCGCCTATGGCCAACTAAGCATCGCCACAGGCTCGCAGGAGTACGCCGACATCGCGCGCAAGACATTCGATATCGTGCTCTCCAAGCTCGATAACCCCAAGGGGCGGTGGAGTAAGGCCTCGGCAGGCGCTCGCAGCCTCAAGACCTTCGACCTACCGATGATCTTGTGCAATGTTTCGCTGGAGATTGAGCCGCTTCTCGACCCCGAATTTTTGCAGAAAACCATCGACGACTGCATTCATGAGGTGCTCGATGTGTTCTATCGCCCCGAACTTGGGCTGATAGTCGAGGCTTTGGGTAAGGACGGCGAGTTAGTGGACTGTCTCGACGGCCGCAAGATGAATCCGGGCCACGCCATCGAATCGACATGGTTCCTTATGGATCTGGGCAAGCGTCTCAACCGACCGGAGCTCATCGAAAAGGCGGTGAATATCGCTCTGGCTGAGATAAAGTACGGCTGGGACGAGCAGTACGGCGGCATCTTCTACTTTATGGACCGCCTCGGCAAACCGCGCCACGAGCTGGAGTTTGACCAGAAGCTCTGGTGGGTACATATTGAAACCCTCATCTCGCTTATTAAGGGCTACCAGCTCACGGGCAACGAGGAGTGCTTGCAGTGGTTTGAGCGCATACATCAGTACACTTGGGAACATTTCAGAGACCCCGAATATCCCGAGTGGTACGGCTACCTCAACCGTCAGGGAGAGGTGCTGCTGCCGCTGAAGGGCGGCAAGTGGAAAGGTTGCTTCCATGTGCCGCGCGGTTTGATGAACTGCTGGCTTATGCTTGAAGAGCTTGCCGCACGCGAAGAGGGCAAATAAGCACGGAACGCCATGATAATAGCAAGAATTGAGGACGCGCCGCGTTACTATGCTCTCCACCCGCTGCTCAAGCCCCTGTTTGACTATGTGCAGAGCCACGACCTCCTGCACGCCCCCGCCGGCAGGGTAGAATTGCAAGGCGATGCCTTATTTATCAATGTCAACGACTCGACGCTTGTGGAGCGCGAGGCGCAGAAGTTGGAGGTGCATCGCCGATACATAGATGTGCACATACCCTTGAGCGGCGCCGAGGATTTCGGTTGGCGTCATCTCGCGACTTTGGGCGAGAGCGACGCTCCGTTTGACGCGGACAACGACTTCGCGCTCTACACCGCGCCGTCGGACATCTGGTTCACGCTGCGCCCGGGCGAGTTCTGCATCGTCTTTCCCGAAGACGCGCACGCGCCGGTGGTCAAGCCCACACCCGCAGAGGGTGTTTCCTGCGCTAAGTCCGGCAATCCTCTACGGCTGCGCAAACTCGTGGCAAAGATACTGCTGTAGAGGCGCGCACAGCGCCTCGAGTCTAAAGTAAAAAGGGCTATTTCTCGTTAAATAACAGCTGCAACCCTTGCTTACGGTAGTAAGGGAAGCGGCGATCGCTGGAAACGAGCGTCAAATTTTCGGTGATAGCGTGTGCGATGATGATGTGGTCGGACGGATCTTTGTGTCCGTGCTGAAGATCGGGGCGTAGACGAGAGTAAGTGAGCATATGCTCCTTTGAAATCGGCAGGATTTTTAGCAAAAACTCGTCCTCGATGGAGCGAACCAACTCCTCGGCACTCTTCCAGCGGCGAGTGTCGAAACTTTTGTTGTTATAGCCGATGATTAGCTCGCGCACAGTCTCTGCACTCACATACAGCAAGGCATCAGGCTCGTTGAGCGCAGCATATACATCTGCATTTAATGATTCGAAGTCGGTTACCCAATATATAAAGATATTGGTGTCTAAAAGATAGCGCATATATCAGAGCATAAATGCGGGGTCATATATTATGAAGTTCCCCTGGCTTTTTCTTGCTGCCTCTACAAATTTGTTTCTTGCGGGTTGTGCTGCATTGATAGCTCTCGTTTCTTCAGGAGTAAGTTTCTTTTTTTTGCTGTTCTTTGTTGTTTTTGTTGCCATAGTTCTGTATCTGTCCCGTTATTCAAAGCAAAATTATAAAAAACTCTCCAATAGGGTGCAATTTACCTACAAAATTCCTCAAAACATTGTCCTTGTGCGCGAAAATATCGTGTGTGCGGAGCAGAATATCGTGCAGACGGCGCGAAAAGTCGTGCGCGCGCGATTTTTGAGCCTCCGCGTTTGTTTTTTCATCGTGAAACTTTAAAAAA
>JAFLUU010000132.1 GCA_022508585.1 Prevotellaceae bacterium
ATTTCTGCAAATTTCCACGACATTTTAACGCGCGCGGAGGCTCTAAAATCGGACGCGGTGGGGGTAAGCTACAGAAAGTAGGGGGATATACGCAGCAATGTGGAGGTTCTGCCGGCGGAGCCGCACAAAACACCCGTTACGGGTGCGCTTGCCGACATAAAACAGCCCTCAGGGCTGCGGGCGAGATGGGGGGTATGGTACATTTTGGCGTGGTTTGATACATAAAACAGCCCTGAGGGCTGGGGGTACGGCGCTTAATTTAGAGGAAAGGCAGGGGAACAAATATTTATTGCGCGCGAATAAATATGGTATTATAGGATTTTTTTGTAATTTTGCCGTGTATTTTCGCTCCAAAGTGCCTCTACGGGTGCGCGCGGGCGGCATACGCAAGGGGGCAAAGCCCCGATACTATGGTTATGACTATCTAAAAATCAACAAACAAACTAACTTGTTTTATGAGCAAACAACAGGAAAACATCAAGAAACTTGTGGAGAAGCGCGCCACCGCCCGTCTCGGCGGCGGCGAGAAGGCTATCGAGAAACAGCACGCCAAAGGTAAACTGACGGCGAGGGAAAGAATAGACCTTCTGCTCGACGAGGGCAGCTTTGAAGAGATGGACATGTTTAAGCTCCACCGTTGCACAAACTTCGGCATGGAGAAAAAACAATACATGGGCGACGGCGTGGTAACCGGTAGCGGTACTATCGACGGACGCCTTGTCTATGTGTTCGCGCAAGACTTCACCGTCAACGCGGGCTCGCTCTCCGAAACCATGGCCGAGAAGATTTGCAAGGTTATGGACGAGGCAATGAAGATGGGCGTGCCCTGCATCGGCCTCAACGACTCCGGCGGCGCTCGCATCCAAGAGGGTGTAACCGCTTTGGCCGGCTATGCCAACATTTTCCAGCGCAATATCGAGGCCTCGGGCGTCATTCCTCAGATTTCTGCTATCTGCGGCCCCTGTGCCGGCGGTGCGGTGTACTCGCCTGCTATCACTGACTTCATCTTTATGATTGAAGATGTGAGCTATATGTTCCTTACCGGCCCTGCAGTGGTCAAGAGCGTTACCGGCGAGGAGGTTACACAGGAGGAGTTAGGCGGTGCTTCGGTGCACGCCAGCAAGAGCGGCGTGGCTCACTTCACATGCTCCAGCGAGGAGCAGCTGGCTCAAAATATCCGCACCTTGATTTCGTTTATCCCGCAGAATAACATGGAGACCACACCGCGCGTGGAGTGCAACGACCCTGTAGACCGCGCCGAGGAGGCTCTCAACGAGATTTTGCCCGACGATCCGAACAAGGCTTACAACATGTACGATGTTATCGGAGCTGTAGTGGACAACGGCGAGTTCTTCGAGGTTCACAGCAAGTTTGCCAAGAACATCATTGTGGGCTTTGCGCGCTTCAACGGGCAGAGTGTGGGCATCGTTGCCAACCAGCCGAAGGTTTACGCCGGCGTGCTGGACTGCAACGCCAGTCGCAAGGCTGCCCGCTTCGTGAGATTCTGCGACGCATTCAACATTCCTATCGTTTCGTTAGTGGATGTGCCGGGCTTCCTGCCGGGTACGGGTCAGGAGTACAACGCTGTTATCGACCACGGCGCAAAGTTGCTCTACGCCTACGGCGAAGCTACGGTGCCCAAGGTTACCGTTACCCTGCGCAAGAGCTACGGCGGCAGCCATATCGTGATGGGCTGCAAGCAGCTCAAGGCTGACATCAACTACGCATGGCCGTCTGCCGAAATGGCGGTGATGGGCAGCAAGGGCGCCGTTGCAGTGCTCTACGCCAAGGCCGCTAAGGAGGCCGAAGACCCCAAAGCATTCCTCGCCGAGAAGGAAGAGGAGTACAACGAGCTCTTCAACAACCCCTATCAGGCTGCCAAATACGGCTACATCGACGATGTAATCGAGCCAAAGAATACTCGTTTCCGCATCTGCCGCGCATTGGCAGTGCTGCAGAACAAACGCGAAGTTCGCCCTGCAAGGAAACATGGCAATATCCCCTTGTAAAAATATGAACGGACATAAACTTTTCACTCTCGCCGCCCTGCTGATGCTTTTCTTTGTCAAAGCATCGGCAGACGGTGCGCAGAGTTTGCGTCTGAGTGAGGTTGCCGCCAGCGACAGCAACGGCAACAGCGCGTGGATAGAGATACAGAATACCTCCTATGGCACTCAGAACCTCGGCGGCTTCTATATCACCAACAATCCCGCGGCGCTCAACACGGAGCTCGATGCGCCGAGCCGTATCAAGATGATGCACCTCATTCCGACCGGTAATCCCATAACCCAGATTACCCCACAGAACTGCATCGTCCTGCAAGCTGACGGCCAGGACAACCTCGGCATACAGCACCTCGAGTTTACGCTCATACCGGGCGACATCGTGGCAATCTTCAGCGGCAACGGAGTTGACCTCATAGATTCGCTGACTATTCCCGTCGATCTTAAAGACGGCCAGTCGTGGGCAAAGAATTTCGCCAACAACAGCTGGTATGTCTGCGACCGCCCCACCCCAACGCAGGCCAACGATTACGCCACGGCCAAGCACAACAACAAGATTGCCGAGTTCAAGGAGAAAGATCCTCACGGCTTCGGCATGGCTATCATGGCAATGGGCGTTGTGTTCAGCTGCCTTGTGTTGCTTTATGTTTTCTTTAAGATTTTCGGCAAGCTCTTCAGCCGCCTCGGCAACGCCAATGCGCAAATTGCGCCCCTCGCTTCCAGCAATTCCAAAGCCCATAGCCAAGACAGCGACGCGGAAGCAACGGTTGCCGCACTGCTGGCAGTAACCGAGGCCACCTCCGGCACCGGAGACGAGAATCTTGACATCGCTCTCATCGCGCTTTCACTCGAAGCCGAGCTCGCTCACGACGAGGAGAGCGGCATTATCACTATCCTGCCCGGCAATTCCATGTGGGCAGACAAAGGCACGCAGATTGCCCAACGGCAACTGCACTAAATCAACGACAAACAACATTTTTCATAAATCTTAAAACAACTTAACAACATGAAAGAGTATAAATACATCATCAATGGTAAGGAATATGCCGTTAACATCGAGAATATCGAGGGCAATCAGGCCAGTGTAACCGTTAATGGCAAGGCTTACGACGTGGAAATCGTGGGTAAGGCTCCCAAGAAAATCACTCCGGTGCAGAAGCCTGCGGCTCCCGCCGCTCCTAAGGCTGCTCCCAAGGCTGCTGCGCCCGCTGCTGCCGCTGCTCCGGCACCTAAAGCCGCTCCTGCCGCAGCCGGCGAGGGCACACCGTTCAAAGCTCCGCTGCCCGGCACGATTAACGACATCAAAGTGGCAGTCGGCCAGCAGGTAAACGAAGGAGATGTGGTGCTCATTCTCGAAGCCATGAAGATGGAGAACGAAATTACCGCCGAAAAGGCAGGAACTATCACCTCCATTACCGTAAATAAGGGCGATTCCGTAATGGAAGGCACCGTTATGTTTACAATAGGATAGTATGTGGGAATTTATCGTCACCAAACTGAGTGATTTCATCACCTACACAGGCTTTGCCTGCGGAGAGTGGTCGAATTATGTCATGATGTTGGTCGGCATCTTCTTCATCTGGCTCGCAATCAAGAAGGATTTTGAGCCATTGCTGCTCATTCCGATCGGTTTCGGCATCATTTTGGGAAATATCCCGTTCAAATCGGTAGGCTTGGAGGTCGGTGTGTATGAAGACAATGCCGTTCTGAACTTTTTCTACTCCGGCGTGAAAGACGGGTGGTATCCGCCGCTCGTATTCCTCGGCATCGGCGCGATGACGGACTTCACGGCGTTGCTGGCGAACCCCAAGCTGCTGTTAGTAGGCGGCGCGGCGCAATTCGGCATCTTCGGCGCATACATGATCGCCCTGCTTTTAGGCTTTGAGCCCAACCAAGCGGCAGGTATCGCCATAATCGGCGGCGCAGACGGCCCGACGGCGATATTTTTGTCGTCGAAGTTAGCGCCTAACCTCATGGGAGCCATTGCGGTGTGCGCCTACTCGTACATGGCATTGGTGCCGGTCATTCAACCGTTCTTCATGCGCCTGCTCACAACCAAGAAGGAGCGCCTTATCCGCATGAAGCCGGCTCGACAGGTGAGTCAGACGGAGCGAATAATCTTCCCCATTGTCGGACTGCTGATGACAGCGATGATAATCCCCTCCGGTCTGCCCCTACTGGGCGTGCTCTTCTTCGGCAACCTGCTAAGAGAGTCTACCAAGACACTGCGCTTGGCCAAGACGGCCAGCTCTGCGCTCAACGACATCGTGGTAATGCTGCTCGGCCTCACCGTGGGCTGCTCCACTCAGGCCAGCGAATTCCTGACAGCCGACACTATCAAGATTTTTGCCCTCGGCGCATTCGCATTCATGATTGCCACCTGCTCCGGAGTGCTGTTCGTGAAGCTGATGAACATATTCCTGCCCGAAGGTAAGAAGCTCAATCCGCTGATTGGCAACGCTGGCGTCAGCGCAGTGCCTATGGCGGCACGCATCTCGCACAACATGGGCTTGAAGTACGACAAGCAGAACTACCTGCTCATGCACGCCATGGGTCCCAATGTGGCCGGCGTTATTGGCTCCGCCATTGCTGCCGGTGCGCTGCTGGGCTTCCTCGGTTAAACCCCCGGAAACATTGGATTTTGAACTCTTCAGTTCTCTAACTATCGGAGACAAGGCAAGCAAACTCAAGGTTCAAGATCCAATGTTTCTTTATCCTATACTCTTAATACACAATGAAGACATATCTCGTTACCGGCGCTGCCGGATTTATCGGCTCCAACTTCATAAAGTACATGCTGCGCAAGCATGAGGGCGTGCGCATCGTCATACTCGACTCGCTGACCTACGCCGGCTACTTCGGCACCATCGCCGAGGACATCGACAATGAGCGTTGCTTCTTCGTCAAGGGCGACATCGGCGACGCAGCTTTGGTAGACAGCCTCTTCGCGCAACATAAGTTCGACTACGTCATCAATTTCGCCGCCGAGAGCCATGTAGACCGCTCGATTACCAACCCGCAGCTCTTCCTGCAGACCAACATACTCGGCACACAGACCCTCTTGGACGCCGCGCGCCGCGCATGGGTCGTGGGCAAGGGCGACGACGGCTATCCGCTCTGGCGCGAGGGCGTGCGCTACCACCAAGTCTCCACCGACGAGGTCTACGGCTCGCTCGGGGCGGAGGGATACTTCACCGAGCAGACCCCGCTGTGCCCCCACTCGCCCTATAGCGCGAGCAAGACGAGCGCCGACCTCATCGTGATGGCCTATCGCGACACCTACAAGATGCCCATAAGCATCACGCGGTGCTCCAACAACTACGGCCCCTACCACTTCCCCGAGAAGCTCATACCGCTCATCATTCGCAACATACTCAATCACAAGCCTCTGCCAGTCTACGGCAAGGGCGAGAACATTCGCGACTGGCTCTATGTGGAGGATCACTGCAAGGCCATAGATATGGTAGTGAGCCGCGCAGCCGATGGTTCCATTTACAATGTAGGAGGCCACAACGAGATGCGCAACATCGACATAGTGCGACTGATCATCAAGACCATTCGCCAGATCATGGACAGTGAGCCGCAATACCGCGCCCTGCTGCCGGAAGGCGAGCGCGAGGACATCAGTTGGATCGACGACAGCCTGATCACCTATGTCGCCGACCGCTTAGGCCACGACCTGCGCTACGGCATCGACCCCACCAAGATTAAGAACGAGCTGGGCTGGGAACCTGAGACCCCCTTCGCCAAGGGCATCGTGCTTACCATAAGGTGGTATCTCGACCACGCCGACTGGGTAGCCGCCGTAACAGGTAGCGACTACCAAGAATACTACGACAAAATGTACTGCAACCATTAAGCAACCTCGTGGATACCGCTCATATCAAGGTAAACATCACATTTGCTCTGAACAATATTTCATATTTTATAAGTTAAAGGTTAAACATTTCTCACGCCGCGAAGCCAAAAGGTTTCGCGGCATTTCTTTTACCCTTATAATTAGTGCATAACGTGCCCCGATTCTCCCTCGCCGTCCACCTTTCGGCGCAGAACACGCCTATACTCTTCTTCAACGCCCACAAGGGCCGCGAGCCAGAGCCGCAATGTCGCGCCAAAAGGCGCGCTGGCGATTAGCTATGGCGAGAGCGAAGCGGCAATGCCCCTAAAAATTGTACCATACCCCCTCAAACTTCATAGAAAAGGCCTCCGGACTCACAGAAATGTCGTGCGCATCTGATTTTTGAGCCTCGGCGTTTGTTTTTTCATCGTGAAACTTTAAAAATTCAT
>JAFLUU010000133.1 GCA_022508585.1 Prevotellaceae bacterium
AATTTTTAAAGTTTCACGATGAAAAAACGCGCGCCGAGGCCCAAAAATCGCGCGCCGAGGCCTTTTCTACAAACTTCGACGGGGATAGGTAAAATTTTGAGGGGATAAGTTGCGGAGAGTGCGACGTTTCGCACGGCGCGAACGATGTTTGCTGCCTCTTGGACGGCCTTACGACCGATTGATGTAGCGTTTGTAGTAAGAGCAGATGAGTGTGGTGAGCGGCAGTGCGATAATCATGCCTATCACGCCGAGCAGGCAACCCCAGACGCTGAGGCTGAGCAGGATGAGGTAGGGCGGCAGTCCTATAGCCTTACCCATGATGCGCGGGGTGAGCACTGCGTCTTGTATTATCTGCACTATCACGAAGACGGCTGCGGCACTTAGCAGCACGAGCCAGAAGTTCTGGCCGGTTTCGGCTGACTTTAGTATGCAGAGCAGGAAGGCCGGCACGAGGGCGAGGGCATGGAGGTAGGGAATGAAACTAAGCACGCCTACGAGTATGCCCATCGGTATGGCGAGGGGGAAGTTGATTATCTCGAAGCCGATGCAGAACAGCGCACCCACGCAGAGGGCTATGAGGAACTGGCCGCGGAAGTAGGCGTTCATGCCAATCTTGAGGTCGGTGAGCAGATTGTTGGCAAAGTGGGAGTATTTGCGTGGCACGAGCCGGCGCAGGCTGCGGTTGATGCGCTCATAATCGTAGAGAATAAAGAAGAGATAGAGCACCGACATACTCCACGACACGATGCTGGCCACAAAGCCTACGGTGCTCTGCATCACGCTCCACACGCCGCCGATAGCCACTTTGGTTATGTCGATAAACTGGCCGCTGTGTATCAGCTCCTTGAAGTTGATGTGCTGTATGTAGTCGGCCAGCAGCAGCTCCATGTCGTTGTTGTAGGTGCGTCGTGAGATGTGGTTGTCTACTATGCTGACAAAGCGGTGGAACTCGGCGACCACGGTTGGCATACACAGCAGCACGATGGCCGTGATGATGCCGCCGATGAGACTTAAGGAGAGCAGTATGGAGGGTATGCGGAAGCGGAACCGCATCTTGTACTGGAAGAACTCTACTAAGGGGAAAATCAGGTAGGCTACGAACCACGCCACAAAGAATGGCACCAGCACCACGCTCAGATAGTCAATGGTCATCACTGCAAGCACCACTGCGAGCAGCAAAGCGCACGTGCGCACGAAGGAATCGAAAGTTATCCTTTTCATTTCAGTCTGTTATTTTGTGCAAAAGTAACAATAATTCTTAGTTCTTAATTCGCAATTGCTAAATTCTTACTATCTTTGCCCCATTATGTTGTATATCGTACCTACTCCGGTGGGCAATCTGGAGGATATTACCCTGCGCGCCTTGCGTGTGCTGAAGGAGGTAGACCTTATCCTTGCCGAGGACACTCGCACGTCGGGCGTCCTGATGAAGCATTACGACATACACACTCCTTTGCGCAGTTTTCACAAATTTAATGAGCACAGCGCCGTCAAGAAGATAGTCGAGCAGCTGAGGGGGGGCGTGCAGATGGCGCTTGTCAGCGACGCCGGCACGCCTGGAATCAGCGACCCGGGCTTTCTGCTGTCGCGCGAGTGCGCAAGGCATGGCGTGGAGGTGCAATGCTTGCCGGGGGCCACGGCTTTTGTGCCTGCGCTGGTCAGTAGCGGCCTGCCCTGCGACAAGTTTATCTTCGAGGGCTTCCTTCCGCCCAAGAAGGGGAGGCCTACGCGCCTGCGGCAGCTCGCCGCGGAGGAGCACACCATCGTTTTGTACGAAAGCCCCTACCGTGTGCTCCGCACGCTGGAGCAACTGAGCGAGGTGATGGACGCGGAGCGCCCTGTGGCCGTCTGTCGCGAAATCAGCAAGCTCCATGAGCAAATTGTCAGGGGCACTTTCAAAGAAGTTATCGCGCATTTCCGCGCCAATGAGCCGCGTGGAGAGTTCGTTATCGTCGTTGGAAAAGTGGAGAACAGATAAAAGAAAAATGAGATTTTGAGAAAATAAATGATTAGACTATGAAAAACATTTGTTTATTTCTGATTGTCGGGGTCGTGATGCTCACTTCGTGCGGGCAGGGCGGCAGAAAAGAGAACCTTGTGGACGGCGACTCTGTTGGCCGCATCATTGACCAGAAAAACGCGGAGATTAACAACCTGCTCGGCACGGTTAATGATATTCAGGACGGCCTACGTCAAATCACCGAGGCGCAAGGGCGCATCAATGAGCTCAAACGCGAGGGCGCCGAGGGCTCTGCTATCAATGACATCAACGAGCAGATGGCCTTTATCCGCCGCACGATGGAGATTAACAACGAGCGCATCGCCGAGTTGCAGAAACAGTTGCAGAATTCCAATATAAATGTCAACAATCTGCGCCAGACGATTGAGTCGCTGCAGATGCAGCTCAACGAGAAGACCCTGCAGATCGAGCAGCTGACCAACGAGCTGGCCGAGCGCGACATAAAAATCAAAGACCAGGCTAATCAGATCAGCACTCTCACTGATGACAACGCCAATCTCACGCAAGACAAAGCTAACCTCGCGCAGGCCAACGAGGCCAAGGCGCGTACTATCGGGCAGCAGGACAAGGAGCTCAATCGCGCGTGGTATGTGTTCGGCACCAAGCGCGAACTAAAGGATCACAATATCCTTAACAGTGGCGATGTGCTGACTCAAGGCTTCAACAGGAGCTATTTCACCGAGATCGACATTCGTAATGTCAGCAGCATACCGCTTGGCTCCAAGAGTGCCAAGATTTTGACCACTCACCCCGCGAAGAGTTACAGTCTCGACAAGAATTCTGACAAGACCTACACGCTGCGCATCACCGATGCCGCCCTTTTCTGGAGCGTGAGCCGCTATTTGGTAATTGTCGTGAAGTAAACTCTCGTTCCGCAGGCGATTTAGTAACGTCTTTTCCATGAAAGAGTTTATTATCTCCCGGGCAAATGCCGAGACCGCAGTGTTAGTTGCCATCGTAACCTCGCATCAAGACGAGCGCAAGACTGCGGAATATCTCGACGAGCTCGAATTTCTGGCTGAGACGGCGGGAGCGCGCACGGTGAAGCGTTTTACCCAGCGCGCCGAGGGCCCAAATTCCACCACCTACGTCGGTGCGGGCAAACTCGATGAGATTCGTGCCTACATCGAGGCTGAATCCGACGCCGAGCGCGAGGTTGGTATGGTTATCTTCGACGATGAACTCTCCGCGCGCCAGCTAAGAAATATCGAGAAGGTCCTGAAAATAAAAATCCTTGACCGTACTACGCTTATCCTCGACATTTTCGCCATGCGCGCCCAGACTTCTAACGCTAAGACGCAGGTTGAGTTGGCGCAGTACCGCTATATGTTGCCGCGCCTCAGCCGTCTGTGGACGCACCTCGAGCGTCAGGGCGGTGGCTCCGGCTCCGGTGGCGGCAAGGGCTCGGTTGGCTTGCGCGGCCCGGGCGAAACGCAGCTCGAGATGGACCGTCGAATAATCCTTGGCAGGATGTCTTTGCTCAAGAAGAGGTTAGCGGAAATAGATAAGCAGAAAGCTACTCAGCGTCAGAATCGTGGAAAACTCGTGCGCGTGGCTCTGGTAGGTTATACGAACGTAGGGAAATCCACTCTAATGAATTTGATGGCTAAGAGCGAAGTTTTTGCGGAAAACAAGCTTTTTGCGACTCTCGATACGACGGTACGTAAAGTTACGGTGCAAAATCTTCCGTTTCTGCTCAGCGATACAGTTGGCTTTATCCGCAAACTGCCGACCGATCTCGTGGAATCGTTCAAGTCTACGCTCGATGAAGTGAGGGAGGCCGATTTGTTAATACACGTAGTCGACGTTAGCCACCCCGATTTCGAGGAACAGATAACTGTCGTGGACAAAACTTTAGCCGATCTGGGTTGTGCGGAAAAGCCCTCGATAATTGTGTTTAACAAGATCGACGCTTACACATTCGTGGAGAAGGACGAGTTTGACCTCACGCCTCTTACGAAAGAGAACATGACTATGGAGCAATTGCAGCAGTCGTGGTTGTCAAAGTCGGGCAGCGATTGCGTATTCATGTCGGCTCTTACGAAAGAGGGCATCGACGCTTTCCGTTTGCTGCTCTATCAGCGCGTAAGGCAGTTGCACGTGCAGCGATTTCCCTACAATGATTTCCTTTACCCCGACGTGGATAGCATCGACTCGATGAACGTTTTAGAAGAATGAGAAAATTTTTTGTTTTTATCGTGGCAATGATGAGCATTGCGGCTTCGGCTCAACTTTCGCGCCTTGCCGACACCCTTCATCTGCGCGCAGAGATGACTGCGACTGTTAGCCACGGAGATTTTGCTCCTTATTGGATGACCAATAACCGCTACGGTCTTGCGTCTGTAGGCAATAATTGGGGAACGACGCGTCTTGGCATCAGTCGCCTGCAGCAGGACGATGCCAATCGCCTCTGGCAGGTAGGTTGGGGTCTGGAGATGGCGCCGTTGCTTGAGAAGGGAAATTCGCGCTTCGTGATGCAGCAGGCTTATGCCGATGTGCAGTATAAGAAAGTGCGCCTCTCTGTTGGTGCTAAGGAACGCCCTTCGGAGTTGCGCAACAATGCGCTGTCGAGTGGCGGTCTGGCTACCGGTATTAACGCGCGTCCTATTCCGCAAGCCCTCTTTGAGTTGCCGGACTTTTGGGAAATACCCGGAACTCGCGGCTGGCTGGCAATCAAAGGCCGTTTGGGCTATGGTTTCTACACTGACAGCCATTGGCAGCAGGATTTCGCGGTAGAGAATACCCCTTTCTCCAAACATTCGTACTATCACACTAAAGCAGGATTTCTCCGCATTGGCAATGAAGACAAGCTGCCGGTAAGCATTACCGGCGGATTGGAGATGAACACCCAGTTTGGCGGCAAGTATTATGTCAAAGGCCAACCCGACAGGACTATGGACTTATGGAAAGGCTTAGGTTCTTTTTACGATGTACTTGTGTTCAGAGGCGACGACCCTACCGACGGCGATTACTCCAATGAGTCGGGCAATGTAGTCGGCTCTTGGCATCTCAGTATCGACTACAAAGGCGACGGTTGGGGCACACGCGGTTACGCCGAGCACTTCTTCGAGGACCAAAGCCAGCTCTTCTGGCAATATGGGTGGAAAGACATGCTCTGGGGCACAGAGATAAATTTGCCGAAAAACCCCATCGTGAGCGATATAGTCTACGAATATTTGTATATGAAGCACCAGAGCGGCCCGATTTTCCACGACCATACACCTAATGTGCCCGATCAGGTAAGCGCAGCCGACCAATACTACTTCCATAACCTCTATGGCGCATGGCAACACCACGGCTTCGTATCAGGTAGCGGTCTCATCATATCTCCGCTCTATAACGACGGACTGATCACTGTACTCCACACTCGTATCATCGCCCACCATTTAGGTATATCAGGCAATCCAATCGAAAGCTTGAGCTACCGCCTGCTATGGAGCGCCCAAAAAAGTTGGGGCACATACAGAGTGCCGCTAATCGACCCGCTGACGGGCTGGACAATGATGGCCGAGCTCAGATACGCGCCCGCCCGTTGCAAAGGACTGAGCTTAGGGCTTGCATACGGCCACAACGGCGGCGAACTATTAGGCAATAGCAACGGAGTGCAGCTGACATTAGGCTGGAACGGCATAACCAGAAAGAAATAAACTATGAAACAGTTTTTTAAGTTCTTTATACTCTTTGTATTGTTGCAAACCTTGTGCGCTTGCGACAAGATGGAGGACAATGGCGACTTCGCAGGATTGTGGCAGCTCACAGAATGGAAACATTTGCCCGACGGCACGATAGTGAAAGACAAGAACAACCGCATTTTCTACAGTGTGCAGCTTGATTTGATGCAGTTTAAGGGAGACACTATCGGACTCAATGCAAACAGCAGGCTCATATCGCGTTTTCGTCGCACTGCCGACACCCTGTATATCGGTACAGTTTTTTACGGCATCAAGGACTCTATTGTAGACATTGACAACTTAGCCCCCCTTGGCGTGCCTGCCGACGGCAAGTTCGCTATCGACCGACTGAATAAGCACGCTATGGTGCTGCGTACCGACGAGGCCGTGCTGACATTCCGCAAATATTGACAAATTCCCGATAACAGACTTATTTATAAAGGTCGAACGAGAAGTAAACTCGCTCGACCTTTATTTTTTGTCGTGCAGACGCGCAGAAAAGGCCTCGGCGCGCGATTTTTGGGCCTCGAAATTCGTAGAAATGTCGTGAAGAATGAAAAAATCTTATAAGAATTTTCAAAAATTCTTA
>JAFLUU010000134.1 GCA_022508585.1 Prevotellaceae bacterium
TCGTGTCATATAGAGAATGTCAGCGCTACTGATGATGTCTTCGTCAAATTCCGTGCCCTCCGTATAGCGAATATCGTTTTGCTGACAATAAACCTTGTATTCCTCCGGCATTTCCAGCTCCTTGGGTGCGATAAAGTGGAATGTGGGGTTGAAATGCCGCATTGCCATGAGCAGCGAGTGGACGGTGCGCCCATATTTGAGGTCGCCCACGAGATGAATGTGGAGATCGTCGAGTTTACCCTGCGTCTTGCGGATAGAATACATGTCGAGCATTGTCTGCGAGGGGTGTTGGTTACTGCCGTCGCCGGCGTTGATGATAGGCACATCGGTAACCTCGCTCGCATAGCGCGCCGCTCCCTCTAAATAGTGGCGCATCACGATTACATCAGCGTAGTTGCTGACCATTTTGATGGTATCCTTAAGGCTTTCGCCCTTGGTGCCGCTGGTAATCTTGGGATCGGCAAATCCTATGACGCGTGCGCCGAGCCGGTTGGCGGCCGTCTCGAAGCTAAGGCGCGTGCGAGTGGAGGGTTCAAAGAATAAGGTGGCCACAACCTTGCCCTCCAAAATGCGACGGTTTGGATGTTGCTCAAATTTGGTTGCCATTTCTAAGAGATATTCGATCTTCTCTCTCGTAAGATTGGCAAGCGTAATCACACTGCGGTTGTCGTTATTCATATTGTGCTCTAAAGTTTAGTGATGTTAGAAGCCCCAGTTCAAACTCATCGACATATATTCCTTGAATTGGAGTTTGGCATTACTGCGGTACTTGTTGCCCTTGTTAAACGCATCGTCGAAGCGCGGATACAAGTACACTTTGGTCGAGAGGAACTTGTTGATTACGAAATTGAAGGTGTTTTCCCATTCCGACACCACGCTCTTGTAGTTAGTGAAAGTGTAGAATCGCGTACTCCACGACAATTCCTTGCAAATGGTCCAGTTGAAATTGCAAGTGATGTTAGAACCGATCTTTTCATAGCTGTGATGCCGTCCGGGCACGCCATAGCGCGAGGTTAGGTCGTGGCGGCCTACATAGATGAAGTCGTAGGAAAGCGGAGCCAGCACCACTGTGAGATTATACTTCTTCTTGTTCAGCTTATAGTCCATACCGACCGACAGAACGCTCTCAAAGGGCGACATAAAGTCCGAGTAAATATAGTCAGAGTTGCCGTTATACTTGCGATAGAACTGCGTCCAGCTTTGCAGCGAAACAGTGTAGTACCAATTGCCAATCGCCCTAAGGCCAATCTTGTTGGTCATGCGCAGCAGATCGGTGTTGGTTTTGAAGGAGTGGTATGTGTCGTTGCGGTCGGTTTGGAAGCCGATATTCATCTCCAGCTTGTTATCCCATTGCACTTTCTGCTGGTTGTTATAGTTGGCGGTAAACCAAGAGGTAAAGTTCATCGAGTTGTTAGGTGTGCCGCCCTGATACCATTTGTCGTTCACATAGTTCTGCATCAACTGGAGACTCATATTACCATTGAACTTCCAGAAGTTAGGCTTGCGGCTCAATGCTATAATAGGCTCCACCACATTCTCTACCTCCTGCGGCTTGATTTTGTCAGACACCGTGGTCTTGTAATCCAGCTTCTTGTCGATGTCGGTGCGCAGGCTGCCTTGTCGTTCCAGGTCGTCATCGGTAAGATGCACTATTTCGGGGTGTTGCGTGTAGACACCAAGGAAGAAATTGTTGATGTCTCGATTCAACGTGAGCGGAGAAGTCGAACTATCCACCACCTTCTCCTCTGGCAGGAGCAGAGGGCGGCTCTTAATGTCCATCGCCTGTCTTAGCGAGCTGTGATAAAGCATCGGATTGACAAACAAGCGGTAGTAATACGGGTTAACCAGCAGGTTAGAGTAGTTGCTAATGTCCGCAGATCGGACAATAGGGTCATAATGCTCCCTAAGTGCGACAATAGAGTCGGCATAACGCTTGGCAATGATGCTAAACGTGTCCAGCGTAGTAGAGTCCGCCGTGTCCTTAGCAGGCAGAAGTCTATTTTCTCTCCTCAACGTGGACGATTGAGGCTTATTGGTAGATTTTTTTTGTTGTGCGCCAACAGGCAATACTGCCGCTGCAATAAGAAAAATTATTATAGAATGTCGTAAATCAAAAATCATAGTCTGTAGCATTATAGCTATATGTGCGAAAGCGTATGTGTTTCTTGTGCAAAGTTAGTATAAGCCGAGCGAAATACGAAATATATTTCGATATTTTTGAGATGCCGCCTAACTTGGCACCTCGTAAATTAGGTAACAAGTTAGTGAAAGTTGAAAATTTATTTAGGCGCACATAAAGAAGAATCACGCCCCTACGCCTTGCATAGTTCAGGCCGATGTCCTAGTTCTCTGCGATGTATATGGCGTAACCTATTCTTATACCCCTGTGGGTCTTAGTACTTAATATGCTTTTGCTTTTTTTATGATTTTACAATTTCAGTGCAGACAAGCGTAGCCCTTAGGGCTGCACTTGTCGATTTATAAAGTATCGTTATGATACCAAGCCGCCTATGAACTTCACTGCGTGGGTAGCGGCACCTGTTTGCAGTTGCACAAGAGCGATAGTGTACATAGTCCATGATTTGGACAATGTGGTCATTGAGCACAAAGGTGGTGGTCGTAGCCTTAAACGCCTCCACAGCACACACGGCCATGCTTCTGTCCACCTGTGAGTTTTGATGCATATAGTTTAGCTGCTCCTTCTCCGAAATCAGGCTAGAATACCGTTAATAGCCTCCTCGATGACAGTGGCTTGTAGGAAAAATGTGCGCAGGCTTTAAGATTTTGTACGTAGTGTTTAGTTTTGTCTAAATAAATTTGGCTTTTCTCTCGAATTGCAGTAATTTCGCTCTCCGTTTTAGAAAACAAACGAGATGTCAAAGTATTTAGTAGACGATGTACGCAAGGTTACAACCCTGCGATTGAAGGAACTCAAAGACCAAGGCAAAAAGATTGCTATGCTTACGGCTTACGACTACACGATGGCCAAACTTGTTGACGAAGCTGGCGTTGACGCTATACTCATTGGCGACTCTGCTAGCAATGTTATAGCAGGCAACTCGACAACGCTACCTTTCACGGTGGAACAAATGATATATCACGCTAAGGCTGTTACTCGTGCCACCAAGCGAGCACTTGTGGTATGCGATATGCCTTTCGGCTCGTATCAGGTAAACGCTACCGAAGGCGCTACGAACGCTATCCGCATTATGAAGGAGACGGGCTGCGATTGCCTCAAACTTGAGGGTGGCGAGGAGATAATCGACACAGTAAAAAAGATACTCGATGTAGGCATTCCTATCATGGGGCATCTCGGCCTTTGTCCTCAGAGCATCAACAAATATGGTACTTTCGCTGTTCGCTCTCGCGACAAGGAGGAGGCCGACAAGCTGATACGCGATGCTCACCTTTTAGAGGAGGCAGGTTGTTGCGCTATTGTGATAGAGAAAGTGCCTGCCAAGCTTGCCACGCAGGTGGCAAGCGAGTTGAGTATTCCTGTCATCGGTATCGGGGCTGGCCACGGCGTTGATGGACAGGTGCTGGTATTGCAAGATATGCTGGGCATGGATCGCGGTTTTTCACCTAAGTTCCTGCGCCGTTATGCCGACCTCTCCAATATCATTACTTCCGCAGTAGGACAATATGTTACTGATGTGAAGAACGTCAGCTTCCCTAACGAGCAAGAAGAATACTAACCTATGAGGGATGCTTTGGCACACTTCTTGCATGGTATGGGAAGAAAAATCAAAAAACATTTATAGATTATGCAAAAAGGTAATATTGGTGTAACGACGGAAAATATTTTTCCGGTTATCAAGCAGTTTCTTTACAGCGACCATGAGATTTTTCTGCGCGAGATTGTTTCAAACGCAGTAGATGCCACGCAAAAACTTAAGACTTTGCAGGAGAAAGGCGAGTTTACCGACGAGCTGGGTGACCTGACTGTACGTGTGAGTCTCGACCCGAAGAAAAAGACTCTTACTGTCAGCGATCGCGGCATCGGCATGACTGCAGAGGAAATAGAAAAGTATATTAATCAAATTGCTTTTAGTGGCGCAACTGATTTCCTTGAGAAGTTTAAGGACAACGCAAATGCTATTATAGGCCACTTCGGTCTTGGTTTCTATTCGGCCTTTATGGTAAGCAAGAAGGTGGAAATTATCACTCTCAGCCATAAGGAGGGAAGTAAGGCCGTGAAGTGGAGTTGCGACGGCAATCCGGAGTACAAGCTCGAAGATGCGAAAAAGACCGATCGCGGCACGGATATAGTGATGCATATCGACGATGATAGCAAGGAATATTTAGAGAAATACAAGATAGAGGAACTTCTTAAAAAGTATTGTCGCTTTTTGCCCGTCAGCATCGCATTTGGTAAGAAGACCGAGTGGAAAGATGGCAAAGAAAAAGAGACTGACGAGGACAACATAGTAAACGATACCGATCCTATCTGGCGCAAAAAGCCCGCTGACCTTAAAGACGAGGATTATACCAAGTTCTATCGCACGCTTTATCCGGGCTATGATGAGCCGCTGTTTTGGATTCATCTCAATGTGGACTATCCGTTCAATCTTACCGGTGTTCTCTTCTTCCCCAAGATTAAAAATGACCTCGACCTGCGCCGTAACAAGATTCAACTATATTGTAATCAGGTGTTTGTTACCGACAGCGTGGAGAACATTGTGCCAGACTTCCTTACGCTGTTGCACGGCGTAATCGACTCGCCGGATATTCCGCTTAATGTCAGCCGTTCTTATCTGCAGAGCGACGCTAATGTCAAGAAAATTTCCAAATATATCACCAAGAAAGTCAGCGATCGCCTCGATTCTATATTTAAGGAAGACCGCAAGGTGTATGAGGAGAAGTGGGATGACCTCAAACTCTTTATCAATTACGGTTTGCTCAGCGAGCCTGATTTCTGGGACAAGGCCAGCAAATTTACTCTGCTTAAAGACAGCGAAGGTAAGTACTACACTCTCGACGACTACAAGGTTCTTATCAAGGATAATCAGACCGACAAGGACGGTAATCTCGTCTATTTGTATTCCAGCGATCCTGTCGGGCAGTACACTTATATCCAGAATGCGACTAATAAGGGCTACAGTGTTCTCGTAATGGACGGCCAGCTCGACACCGCTCTTGTCGGCTTATTGGAGCAGAAGTTGGAGAAGAGTCGCTTTAGCCGTGTGGACGGTGATATTCTCTCGCGATTGATTCAGAAGAAAGACGAGGCGCAGGAGGTGCTCGATGTGGAGGAGGCTGCCAATCTCTCAGGTGCTTTCAAGAGCCAGATGCCGACACTCGATAAGAGCGACTTTAATGTTGAGGTGCAGCCAATGGGTGCCGACGAGCAGCCTGTTATCATCACGCAGAGCGAGTACATGCGCCGCATGAAAGAGATGAGCAAGCTACAGGCCGGTATGAGTTTCTATGGCGAAATGCCGGATATGTACAGTTTTGTTCTCAATAGCGATCACCCAATTGTAAGCCGCCTCAACACAGAATTAAAGGAGCAGACTGCGGAGCAGTTGAAGCCCGTAGAGGCGGAGATTAAGGGACTCAAGGCACGCCAAGCTGCGCTACGCAGTGAGCAGGACAAGGAGAAAGATAAGTTCCCCGAAGAGCAGAAACAAGAGCTTGACAAATGTAATGAGGACATCAAGGCGCAGGAGAATAAGAAGCAGGAAATTCTCTCTGCTTTCGCTGCCGGCCAAGATAAGGTGCGCCACCTCATTGACCTCGCTCTGCTCCAGAACGGCCTGCTTAAGGGCAAGGAACTCAATGACTTCGTTAAGCGAGCTGTAGCTCTGCTGTAAGTGCTGTTCCTCGTAAGGGAAAAGACTATTTAAGTAGAAATAATTATCGTTTATGCAGCGTGTTCCAATGGAGCACGCTGCTTTTGTTGTAGCTGTTCTGTGCGCTATGCCTCATAGTCATTTCTTTGTACTAAACCCTTATCTCGCAGTGCTAATACTCCTTTTTTCTATGCTATATCTCCACCTTCTTGCAACAAGGCCTCTCTTCATTTTATCATACCCCCTTGAAGTCTGCAGAAAAGGCCTACGCGCGCGATTTTTGGGTCTCGGCGTTTGTTTTTTCATCGTGAAACTTTAAAAAT
>JAFLUU010000135.1 GCA_022508585.1 Prevotellaceae bacterium
AAGATTTTTTCATTTTTCACGACATTTCTACGGATTTCGAGGCTCAAAAATCGCGTGCCGAGGCCTTTTGTACGAGTTTGCACGACATCCCGTACAGCAAGGTGGGGGTAACTGAAAGGCTTTACGTTAAAATAAACGTCTATGACATGAATGGGTGGTGCAAGATGCAGCAATACTGCAGGCATCGCGAGTTGTAGCCGCTATGTCGTGTTTTAATGTCGCGGTAGCGACAAGCGGAGACGAGAACAATAGCAACAATGCCGCGTAGAGAGCTACTCTACGCGGCATTATCTCGAGTTATTATGTGGCTTGATGATGTTAATTGTTACTTAAGTCGCTCTTCGATGCGCGCAAAAAGGGCATTGGCATAGTCTATAGTCTTTATGCGAAATTTGCCATTGGCTTTGCGCAGAGCTAACTTGTCTTTGGTGAGGGCAGCCTTGTCGGTTATCCACTCCTCGGCTTTATATCCGAAGCCTATCTCCTCGTAGCTGTACGAGATGAGCCACATTCGCACCTTTGCCACCCCGTTGCTGACCGACGCCATGTACTGATAGCGTATTAGGGTGGAGTCTGTCTCCCATTTGGCTTTCTTAAAATAGATTGGCTCGCATATTGTGGCTATGATGGTGTCGCCGCTTTCCTGCATGATGCGCGAAATCTCCTTTGAGCTTGCCGGACTGTCTATTATGTCCTGCGCTACGCTCTTGAGTGCGGCGATTACTTCTGCCGAACACTTGCCTGCGGTGGGGAAGGTGCGCTCGAAGCACACGATTCCCTCTGTTGTGGTGGGCACTGCGCCTGTAAGGTAGGGGGTGATGATGCTTTCGTTCGTTGCTGCCACTTTATCTTTGGTGGTGATGCTTCCGTCTTTCGCCTTTACATAGTATGTCTGCTGCGTCTTGGCTGCTTTGCGCGCTGCTTTAGCCGCTTTCTTGTCTGCTGCCTTCTTTGCGGTCTTGGAATTCAGGTAATTCTCGCGCAGATAGGTGTTGTCGGTGTTCATCTGCGCCATTGCCATACTGGTGCTTACCAACAGGGCGAGTGTGATGATTATTGCGTGCTTCATTTCTGTGTGATTTGGCTCTGTTGTGAGTAAAATAAAAGTAATTGCCGGCGATACTCGCCTGCCATATTAATATTGATGCTGCCTGCGCCGCCCAAGGGCGCGACAGGCATGCCTTTGATTGCCTTAAAGGCAGGGCAAATGTAGCAATTACTTCTCAATTTCTCACCCTTTTGGGCTATTTTTCGGTTTTAGGACTCACATTTGTCGGATTATCTCCATTCCTTTGACTATTGCCTGCTCGTTGAGTGGTATGAGGTTGTGGTTGCGCTCGGGCAGGCTTTTGTAAAGTGCTTTCTTGATGTTGTCTACAGACGCAAGACCCTTAACTTTAATTAGTCCGCCGAGGATTATCATATTGAAAATCTTAATATTTTTCATTTCGGCGGCTGCTTCCATGGCGTCCATGGAGTAGATGCCGATGTCGGGGCGCTCGGGTGGGGCGATGATGCTGCTTGTGTCGTAGATGAGCGTGCCGCCGCTCTTTATGGCGGGCATAAACTTCTCGATTGAGGGCTGGTTGAGCAGCACCGCCGTGCTATAGTGGCTCACTATGGGCGAAGGTACCTTATGGTCGCTGATTACTACGGTGCAGTTGGCTGTTCCGCCGCGTTGCTCGGGCCCGTATGCAGGAAGCCACGACACTTCTCTCCCCTCCATCATTGCGGCGTATGCCAAGAGCTTGCCCATTAACAGCACGCCCTGACCGCCGAAACCTGAGATGATTATTTCTTCTTTCATTGTTGTTTATTCGTTTTGTTGCCGGACTGGTATAATGCGGTCTCAGACCGTCTTAAGGTCGCCCAGCTTATAGTGCTTGAACATGTTCTCTTCCATCCATTCGTTCGCCTTTGCGGGGTCTGTCTTCCAGCCGGAGGAACAGGTGGACACTATTTCCACCAAATTAGAGCCTATTCCGTTCATGCTGTTCTCGAATGCTTGGCGGATTGCGCGCTTTGCCTTGCGCGCTGCGGCTACTGTGTGTACGCTTTGCCGCGAAACGAATGCCGTGCCCTCCAAATTGACGGCTAAGTCGGTGATGTTGAGCGGATAGCCGTGCAATTCTACATCTCTGCCGTATGGACAGGTCGCTGTCTTCATGCCAACGAGCGTTGTCGGCGCCATTTGGCCTCCAGTCATGCCGTATATCGCGTTGTTGATGAAGATTATTGTGATTTTCTCGCCTCTATTGAGCGCATGAATGGTCTCGCAGGTGCCGATGCAGGCTAAGTCTCCGTCTCCCTGGTAGGTAAAGACAAGACGGTCGGACCATAGGCGTTTCAGCGCCGTCGCAACGGCCGGAGCGCGCCCGTGAGCGGCCTCTTGCCAGTCGATATCCAAATATCTGTAGGCGAAAACTGCGCAGCCGACCGGACAAACGCCAATAGTCCTCTCCTCTAATTGCATTTCCTCGATTACTTCAGCAATTATCTTGTGCACCATGCCGTGCGAGCAGCCCGGACAGTAGTGCATCGGCGCTTCGTTCATCAGCGCCGGCCTGCTACTGACGAGGTTCTCGGGTAATATAAGTTCTTCTCTTGTCATTTTTGTAGGTAATGCGGATCATAACTTCAACCATCTTGACCATAACGGCGAGAGAGCCCATCGCAAACAAAGGAATGCGCCTCTCGGGCATCGGCATGGCGAAGTAGATTATAATAGTGCCAACTGCCAGCACCATAAAGACGATGTTGAGCCAGTTTCGCAGCTTCAGTTTGTTGTTTTGAGTCTTCATTTTGGACTAAAGGTTGTGGAAGGCATCGATAATCTCGGAAGGATCGGGCACAACGCCGCCCATACGACCGTAATGGTAGCAGGGAATGTTGAATTTCACGGCGACTTCTACATCTCGGAGCATCTGGCCGGCGTTAAGCTCGCAGACAAGGATGCGTTCGGTGTTCTTCGCTGCTTCGCGAAGCTCTTTTTCAGGGAAAGGCCACAGCGTAATAGGGCGGAAGAGCCCAACCTTGTAGCCCTCGTTGCGAAGAATGTGCATCGCCTCCTCCGCCATTCGCGACATGCAGCCGAATCCGACCAGAAGGTACTCCGCGTCGTCGCACATGATGGCTTCGGCGCGCGTTTCAGTCTCGGTGATGCGCTTATACTTGAGTTGCATCTGCTTATTGCGCTCGTCCATGATTATAGGGTCGGACTCAAGAGAGCTCAGTGTGTTGTTCTTGCGCTTTTTGAGGTTGATGCCGTTAGTTGCCCAGGGGCACTCGGCAAAAATGTCCTGCTCGCTGCGTCTTGGCTTCATCTCAGGGAGTTTTACGCGCTCCATCATTTGTCCGATCACGCCGTCGCTAAGTATCATAGCCGGCATACGATACTTAAACGCGAGGCGGAACGCCTCATCTACGAAGTCGGCCATCTCTTGCACGGAGTTAGGCGCGAGAACGATGACCTGATAGTCGCCATTGCCGCCGCCGACGGTAGCTTGCTTGTAGTCGCATTGCCCGGGCTGGATTGTGCCCAATCCGGGACCGCCGCGCTGCACATTAACTATGAGGGCAGGTATCTCACACGCCGCCATATAGCTGATACCCTCCTGCATCAGCGCCACACCCGGGCTGGAAGAGGAAGTCATCACCCTCTTGCCGCTTCCACCGCCGCCGTAGAGCATATTTATGGCGGCGAGTTCGCTCTCTGCCTGCATCACAACCATGCCGGTGGTCTCCCACGGCTTGAGAAGGGCGAGCGTTTCCAGCACTTCCGACTGCGGAGTGATGGGATAGCCGAAGTAGCCGTCGCAACCGCAGCGCACGGCAGCGTGAGCGATGGCCTCGTTGCCTTTCATCAGCACATATTCTTGAGTATCCATAGCGATTTTATTCTTCTTTCTTACGATATACACTTATGCAGCCATCGGGGCACACCACGGCGCAATTAGTGCAGCCGATGCAGGGCTCCCAGTCGGGCTGTTCGGCATAGGGATAGCCTTTATGGTTCACCTTCTTTTTCGCCAAACTTATCAGGCGGAGCGGACAAGCCACCACACACAGGCCGCAGCCCTTGCATCGCTCCGTATCCACTACTATTGCACCTCTTATCTTACTCATATTTATATATTGTTGTTCAGCGTTAGTGTTTATTGCCCATAAATATCTTTGTTGAAAAACTCCAGAATGTTGTAGACCATCTTCAGCTTTTCGCGAGCCGGGCTGTCGCTGTTCAGTTCGCACGCCTCAAGGTAGTGTTCGATAGCCTCCTGCCACTGACCGTGCTGGTAGCATTCGTTACCCTTCTGATAGTGGTAAGTTTCTTCGGCCTGTCTGTTTGTTTTGTTTAGCGTGTGGGAGATTGCCTCCATAGCGTATATTATTATTTCTTTCGCAAAATTACAACAAACTTTTGCGCACAAATATTTAATTGTGCAATATCTTTGTTTGTTAACGTTATTTTAAGTTTTGTTAACAAATATGCAATTAATGAAGATGTAGAAAATCAGACTAATAATAAACTTATTGCATAAGTTGCAAATACAACTAACATTCTCGGCAATAATGTGTAAATTGCAAAGTGGACTGCACTTTTTGCCCTTCTTTTGTGCATAACTATCGGCAGAATTTTCAACAATAAAATTCTGCCGATAGGGTTTGGATGTAACGGATATTTTATCCGTCAACGGGGCGTGCTCATTGTAGCTCTTCCGGTACGGGATAGCCTATTGCTTTTGCCCAAGAGGTCTTGAACCATGCCGAGTTAAGGTCGCCGTATTTGCATAAGGCGGCATTGGCGGTGTATTTCTGCTGCGGCACAAACATAGACACGCCGCAGAAGTCCGGAGAGAGGTTAAAGTTACCATAAGAACCGTATGCGTAGGCGAAGAAAGAGCGCGTGCCGGCTTTATAGACTATGCAGTTGTACAGTTGCTCGAGCCATAGGGCATATTCAGCCTCGGGCAATAGCCTGCTCATCACGCCACCGGCATCAAAGTAGTCGGGGCGGTACAGACAGAAGCTGTTGTAGCCGCAATAAGCCTGCACATCGCTCATATCCGGCCACATAGGGAGTGTTTTGTCGGCCAGTAGTTCTCGAGTGAGCGTGGCAAGGCTGTCGAGCCCCTCCGTCTTGACTGCCGACACCACGATGCCCATGTAATAAGTGCTGGAAATGCCTGATTCCACATCGTCGTAATATGTCCGTGCAATGTCGACCGGATCATCTGAGAACAAGCCGTGTGTAAGTTGGTGGGTGTAGTATGCACCGTCTACATTGATACTGATAGGAGAGGCGATAATGTAGTCGGCAACATTGCGCAGTTCATAATCCACTTCCAAACACTGCATAAGGCAGCAGTCGAAGAGCAGATAGCGGAACTTCATGCCGCTTTGCTCTAACACCTCGGCGAGATTCTCTATACTGAGCGATGTTCCCTTGTTGGTGCCGAAGAGATTATTGCCGTCGTCGATGCCGAACGAGAGGGGCTGTATCTCATTGTCAGCCTTAGTGTAAGCAGTGTTGAGCGGCGGCAACCAACCGTCGGCGTGCGACCACAGCACGAGGCCGTAGTCGGGAGCAGGATAGTGCTGCTTGACCCAATCGAGCATACGCGTCATTGTAGTCGGGTCGGAGGAGTCGAGATTGCTTGAGAAAGTGTATGCCGGAGTGCGCTGCGTGTGTGTTTGGTCGAATACATAGATTTCAGTGCCCGCGTTGCGATCGATATAGACCACCACCGTCTCGCCTTTCTTTAGCAGGGCAGCCCCTTGGCTTATCTCGTAGAGATCGTTGGTGGCATTGCCGCTTAGACTGTTCTGTGCAGACATATAAATGATAACAGTCTTGCACGGCTCATCGTCTGCGGGGTATGTATCGCCGTCGCTACATGCCGAGAACAGCAGCGCTGTCGTTATAGCAATGATAAAAAACAGTGATTTCTTCATAACGCCGCGAAATTAGTGCATTCTGTTGATATATGCAAACGATTGAGATTATTTATAACTTAGTCGTTTAGTGTGTGATGTCGAGGGGTTTGTTGCAAGTGTTGTGCAACTTGTCTTAATTCTCGTGCACGCGGTAAGGAACGTCGTGCGGACT
>JAFLUU010000136.1 GCA_022508585.1 Prevotellaceae bacterium
AAGTATTCTCAAAAGAAACTGACAATAATTTCTGGGAATAATCAGACTACAAGTAGTTCACAATAGACTACAAGTATAAAAACTCAATCCGCCGGTGCACTACCAAAAGTGCATCGGCGGAATTTTATTTGCAGACAAAAACAAGAAAAAGGCTTTGCATTTTCAGACAGTGCAGAGAAATTTTCGTCTGAGTAGGCAGAAAATGCCAAAAATCTGCGAACAGGAACGCAAGAGCGTGCAAACAGAGAGGAATATCGTGCAAATAAAAAGAAACGGCCTGCGTAACAACATTTAGTGCTGCGAGAATGAGCAAAGATTATACAAGTTAGGTATTTAACACTGCGAAAAGCATGGATAGATATTTGTAAGTACGGTTTTAAGAACATCAAGCAAACAATATTATTGTACGTTTTTCGTAATTTTGCAGCAGAAAGAATGCGACAATGACAGAAAATGACTACTTAAGGAACCTTGGTATCGAGGCTTTGAGCGAAATGCAGCGCAATGCAGTGGAGCTGATACGCAATAACCGCGACGCGGTGCTGCTTGCTCCCACCGGTTCAGGGAAGACAATCGCGTTTCTGCTGCCATTAGTAGAGAGTGTAGACCATGAGCAGGACGAAGTACAAGCCATAGTACTGTCGCCGACACGCGAGCTGGCTCTGCAGACGCTCAACGTGCTGACGGCAATGAAAAGCGGTTTACGCGCCATGTGCTGCTACGGCGGCAGGCCAACGATGGAGGAGCATCGCAAGATGGCGACTCTGCGTCCGCAGATAATCATAGGCACTCCCGGTCGACTGAACGACCACATCGACAAGCGAAACTTCGACGCTCGTGGAGTAAGCGTCGTAGTAGTTGACGAGTTTGACAAGATGTTTGAGCTTAATTTCCAAGATGAGGTGGAAAGACTGCTATACAATCTGCACAGCAAGGAGCGTTGCGTACTTGTCTCAGCCACGGACATGGACAACATCCCTGCCTTCGTGGGTTTCGGCAATCGCGTGCCCGCTACACTCAACTATCTCGTCCAAGAGGGCGGCGCAGTAGCGAAAGGGGTAAGCCATTTTGTTGTACACTCAGATAGCAAGGACAAGCTCGACACGCTGGATCATCTGCTACGCAGCATCGGAGGCGAACAAGACACGAGACACGCCTGCTCCATAGATAATCAAAGCAGCAACGAGCCTATAGTTCAACAGCAAAGCGTCGTGTTCGTTAACTATCGCGAGGCGGTGGAGCGCATCGGCAGTCGAATGAAGAGTGAGGGGCACAGCGTTAGCCTATTCCACGGCGGTATGCAACAAGACGAACGCGAGCGTGCCCTGGCACTATTCCGCAACGGCAGTGTCAACGTACTGGTATCGACAGAGCTGTCGGCGCGCGGCATTGACGTGCCTGCGTTACGAAATGTAATACACTATCATCTGCCAGCCAGCTATGAAAACTATATACACCGCTGCGGGCGCACCGGCAGGTGGGAAGCCGACGGGCGCTCGTTCATGCTTATAGGACCAGAAGAAGAGGTGCCAAGGTATAACGTGAATTTCCTTACCTTTCTGCTTGAGCCTCCCTACCCTGCGCCTGCCAAGCCGAAGTGGAACACTCTCTACATAGGGCGTGGCAAGAGAGACAAGCTGAGCAAGGGCGACATCGTAGGTTTCCTATGCAAGACGGGAGGCATAAAAGCGGCGGACATAGGTATGATAGACATTAAGGAGCGTTACGCCCATGTGGCTGTGCGTCGTAGCGTGACAAGACAAATACTGCACAACGTTGCCGGTGAGAAAATCAAGAAGATGGCGACAAAAATAGAGTTACTGAAAGCGATTGGGCAAGGAGCCAAGATTAACGCCCAAGGCAAGAAAAACAATATTTCTGTCAAAAAATCTTAAATCTGCATAATTCGGGACTTACAGCGTTATTGCTCGCCGAAATAATCGTACTTTTGCTACGAAGACTAAACCAAACAAGGCATAAAGACATGAAAAAATTAGGAATTATAGCTCTGTCAGCGATAATGATGCTGAGCAGCTGCGAGAGTCATGACTAATTCAGCGCTGCCGCAGGCGGAGGAATGTTCGGAGCAATATTCGGCTCGGCTATAGGTGGTCTGATGGGCGGCCCGCGAGGTGCTGATGCCGGCACTGTGATAGGCATGGTTACCGGAGCAGCTGCCGGCGCAGCAGCAACAGCACCTAAAGAACGCGGCAGGAGCAGCTACGACTACTCAACCGACACCTACAACCGACGCAGCAAGGTGATTTACTCAAGCAGAGGGGAGGAGGCAGAACGATTAGGGCGCGAGTTTGCCAATATGGAGATATGCAACCTGCGTTTTGTGGACAGCAACAACAACCAAGCCATCGACGCAGGCGAGAGTTGCAAGATTATTTTCGAGGTAAAGAACAACGGCTCACGCACTGTGTACGACGTGGCTCCCGTTATCTCTGTCAACGGCACGAAGGAGATTGTCATCTCGCCCACCGCCGTCATCAGCTACATCGATGCCGGTCAGGCCGTGCGCTATTCAGCCGAAGTGTATGCCAACCGCAAGCTACGCAACGGCAACGCGGACTTTACAATCAGTTTTGCTAAAGGAGACTACCTGTATAACATGAGCTCCTTCCAGTTAGCAACTCGCGCGAGGCGCAAATAAGACGAAGAGGCATTAGTTAATAACAGTGGGGCAACAAATAGTGTGCCCCACTGTTACTTTGTCTGTATGTTTGCAAGCCACAAGGTCAGCGTCGTTGGACATCACCTGCCTTTGGTTTCCACATACGGCAGCACAAGCGACGAACAGCAGTAAGACCAAGCGCATCGCCCATCAACACACCAACAGCATCAGCCAACAAATCGAGCCACTCGCCGCTACGACGGCCGCCAGTGCAGTAAGCCTGCGCCAACTCGATAAGTCCGCCAAGCAAAATGGGAACAACAAAGGCAATAATAATCAGAGTACGCACCGACAGCACGCTTCCGTGGCGATAGTGCGCGCGCCAATAGTCTAACCAAAACATGGCTACAGTACCGCCGTACATCACGAAGTGAGTCCACTTGTCTATCATAGCTACATTATCAAGCGGAGTGTGCGGCGGCGAAAAAAAGCTGAGTATGAATATCAAAACCACGCACAACGCGGTAGGCAGATAGCAGTAAAGTGTTGTAATCATCAGGTAGAATTATTTTAATGATGCAAAAATACATAAATTTATCGATTGCCCGTAGCTAACAAGCCGGTTTTCAACAAATTTTCGTACCTTTGCCACACAACACCGCAACCAAAATCACGCCCATTGCGGCGTTACAAATCAAATGAGAGCATCAACGCGAACACTTTTCTTGTCATTAGCAACAGTGGCACTACTCTTAGTTTCCTGCGGCGAAGATCGCAGCGGAGAACAACCCTTTGCCCCCACGGTAGAGAGCGTCAGCGTCACTACAAACGGCCCTATTGCCACATTAGAGGGAAAAGTAACGGCATCGCCCAACAGCACACTGCTCGAATGCGGCTTCATCTACGGCAACGACACACTCACGCTCACCATCAGCCTCGAACCGCAGAACCACTTCTACGCACAGACCGACAGCCTCGAAGCAGGGCAGTACTACGCAGTAGCCTTTGGCCGCAACTACATGGGTACAAGTTACGGCGACACACTCACATTCCAGATACCATAAGCCTAAGCCCCGCTATTTTTACAGTTTTAGGCTCACATCTTCTATCCCACTCCCAAAAAATGTCATAAATGTCAGTTTTTTGGAGCGGAGATACCATGCCCTCGTGTGCAAGAAAAAGCAAGCAGTCGCAATTTATGGAGCAAAAAATAACGAAATTGCATAAAATTATACCATAAAATTTGGCTATTTGAACAATACTTCATACATTTGCCGCTAAACACCTTGAAAACAAATCTTAAACATAAACCTTTTTTATATAACCTTAATTATTAACTAAAAACAAACAACTATGAGAAAATTTCTATTTTCTTTACTTTCTCTCCTAACCATAGGGGGGGGGGTAGCTTGGGCTCAAACTGAAGTAGACCCAACAGACCCGTCGACTTTAACAAATGTCACCTTTAAGTTAAATTGTCCGCGAGGCTATATTTATTACAATGGGACAAATCTACGCGCAACAAATGTAGCTGATGACGCCGCCGAATTTGCTCTTGTAAATTACGAAGAACATTATTATTTATATGATGTAACGAACAACGCTTTCGTCTGCCATACCGAACCTGAGGTTAATACGTTTCAAGGTAATAACTGTGCAGAAAGCGTCAAAGACTTTTCAAAAATCGTTACAGATGTTTTGTTTATTGAAAATTCTTCCGTTGAAGGATATCCCTACCATGTTCAAGAGCGCGGCACAGGATACAACTACTACCTCAACATGAATGGCAGTGGCGGTGTACAATTCAATACTTGGTACGACAGTGATGGAGCAGGAGGTTGTATTTACAACCTTACTGTAAAAAACACAAATTTCAATCCTACCGAAGCAAAGAAAATGCTCGAGGATTATTTCAACCCCTCGGCACTCGTTAAATATATTGTTCTGGACGCAAAAGGAAACATTGTAGCTTCCGTAGCAGATGTTCCTGCAAAAGCAGGTGAGACTATTACAGATATTCCTGCAGACCTTAAGCGCGCTTTCTGCACCTACAATGTACCACAGACTGTAGTCGTTGCAGGTTCGCAAACCATCACCGCCACAGTAACTTATAACCTTCCGTTCAATACAGACGGCACTGCATATTATTTTACCGCTCGCAATCCTAACTATCACCATGTTTACTATGATGCAAATGCAAGCAATAACCTTACCGTAAACAAGAGCGGGAAAGAAATAAGTGATGTATATTGGTGGAAGTTCAGCGGTAATCCTTACGATGGCATTACTGTTCAAAATGTTGCCTCTGGCACATATCTGGCTGGCGAAGGTGCTACCGTACAGCTTGCTACAGAACCTTATGCTTGGGTTCTTCGTGACGATGTTGGTGGTATTGAAAACAACTTCGGATTGCGCGTAAACAATGGCTCATATTCTATCAATCAGAGCGGCACATCTCTTTCTGGTTGGACTGGCTTTGATATAGGTTCTTACCTAAGTGTAGAAGAGATTGAACTTCCCATAGAAATTAGCGAAGTCGAATGGGCAACATTCTCCGCTCCCATTGCAACAACTATTCCTAAAGATGTAACAGCTTACATTGCAACCGGAGTAAATGACGGCAAACTCGTCATCGAGCCGATTGATGGTGATGTTATTCCTGCCAACACCGGCGTACTGCTCAATGCTTCAGAGGGCACATACAACTTCGCAAGCACGGCAGATGTAAACAACATAGAGAACAACATCTTTGTTGGCACAACCGCAGAAATCACAGTAGACGCACTTAGCGTATATGTACTTGCCAACAATGAAGACAAAGGTCTCGGTTTCTACCTGCTCAATGACACACGTGTGCCGGCAAACAAAGCTTATATCCCGGTAAATAGTGATAGCAAAGCTGCGAACTTCCTCGGTTTTGGCGACAGCGACATCACAGCAATCGAGAGCGCAGAGGCCGCAGCAGATGCAGCCGCACAGAGCGCAATTCATTACGACCTGCAAGGCCGCCGCGTAGCAGCTCCGCAGAAAGGACAGCTCTACATCGTGAATGGCAAGAAAGTACTTTACTAATCCCCATAAAAAACACATAACAAATATGAAAAAGACATATTTCGCTCCCACAGCCGAGAGCATTAAGCTCCGCAACGCACTTATGATGGACGCTGCGTCAGTACGCATCAACGCAAGCGAAGACGATGCCGTAGGATTTAACGACATTCTCTCCAAAGACGACAGCAAAGGCGACGGTTTCTGGGAATAATATCCCCAATCAGTCGTAAATCCGACTGACAACTATAACTAACTCCGCCGGTGCACCACC
Organism: Prevotellaceae bacterium; assembly: GCA_022508585.1. Lineage (GTDB taxonomy): Bacteria > Bacteroidota > Bacteroidia > Bacteroidales > Bacteroidaceae > UBA6382. The sequence continues at coordinate 5,943 of JAFLUU010000136.1, forward strand.
GTATGTGCATCGGCGGAGTTTTTTTGTTCGTTATACTTTAGTAAATGTCCGTGATTTGTTTATAAATTGCGATAGCGAAGCGGACAACCCCATAAGGGTCGCGAGCCGGAGCCGCATCGTCACGCCGAAAGGCGTGGGGGCGGTAAGCGA
>JAFLUU010000137.1 GCA_022508585.1 Prevotellaceae bacterium
TTATATAAGAATTTTTGAAAATTCTTATAAGATTTTTTCATTTTTCACGACATTTATACGCGCGCGGAGGCTCAAAAATCGCGCGCGGAGGCCTTTTATGGAAACTTTGACGGAGTTCGACACTGCGCGCTTGCGAGTTAAAAGAGATTGTTTGCGCTTGAGTAAAAAAAGCGCCACCCAAATGGGGCGGCGCTTGTGGAAATGAGAATGGATATGCTTAATCGTAAACGGTAGATGACGTTAATACCACTCGTCGTCATCATCGTAAAACTCGTCGTCGTCATCTCGTGTATTGACGGGAGTTTTGTTGTCTTCCACGTCCTCAAACTCGTCCCAGATGAAGTTATCGGGCTGTTGGTCGAGTTTGAGTTCGGGTTTGATTTTGGCTGCCGGAGCAAAGTATTTCTCGTAAAATTGTTTGTACTGAGCCCAAGTATATCTGATGTTGATGAGTTGCAGGTTATGATCGGAGATAATAATTGGCTCGGCGCCGGCTGCTGTGGCTACGAAAGCGCTGTCGAGCATCAGTTGCTGCTCATAGGCATGAACTTCGTCGAAGGAATAGAAGCCCTTGATACGCATCTGATTGCCGCTGCGGTCTTGCGTGAGCTCGATGTCAAAGTTGCGGACGAGGAAATTGGTGAAGTTAAATCGCGACACCTCGTAAATGAGTTTGCCCTCGTCAAGCGAGTCGCGGCTGTAGCTAAGAATAAAGGTGTAGTCCGTGCGCCGTTCGGTGGACAAGGTGTCTTGTTTGAATGCTTCGCCGGTCTCATCGTCGGCGAGGTCTTTGCGTTGCAGCAGCAGGGCATCTATGTCGTAGTTGCCGCCCGCCGGTTGGCGCCCGTCTTCAATACCTTTGATGAACATACCTGCAATCTCGCTGATCTTGTCCTGCGGAAAATCTTTGACGAGTTTACGCATTCCGTCGATGAAGCCTGTTATGTCTTGGGCGCGTAACCTGCTCATGGCCTCGAAGAACATAAACTTGGGACGGTTCTCTCCGTTGGGGAAGCGGCTGGCGGATATGGCGCAGTTGTGTTCTATAGTCGCGTAGTCGCTGTTCTTGTAGGCGTCGTAAGTGCTTACGTAGAGCGAGTCTTCTATGTGTTTGCCGAAGCGGGCGTTCTCTTCGTAGTAAGGGTCATTTATAAGTATGGAGTACTTACTTTCGGGGAAGTCGGCGCTTAAGCGCGACTTATAGTGCATATAATCTGCGGCGTTGCCCCAATGCAGTTCCATGAGATAGAGGTGATAGAGCAGTTCGTCCATCGGCTGAAACTCAGGGTAGTCGTTGAGCAGGCGTAGCAGGGTGCGCTTGGTGAGAGCGTAGTTGTTCAGATAGTCTTTCTCGATAATGCCTGCCTCGTATAGGGCTTTCTTGAGGAGCGTGTCGCTTTGCGCCATTTTTTCGGGAGTAAGCGGCAGTTGGTCGAGATAATATTCGCGTGTGAGCTTGTCGTTTTCCCCTTTCTCCTTCTTTTTCTCCTTTTTGTCGAGGCTCAACGAGTCGCCGCCGAGGCTGTCTGTTGCAATGCTGTCGCGCATACGATCAAGCGAGTCTTGCTTGGCATAGTCTATCTCGTCATTCTCTATCGTGGCCAGCACAGACTTGTTGCTGCGGCGCCAGTTGTCTTCATTCTTGCGGTTGCCCCATTGCTGTTGGAAGAGATCTTTTCCAATGCTGACGGATTGCTGATTGTAGAAGTACCAGTCCGCTCCGTCGTTGGCGTTGGCTGAATTGGAAGGCTGCAGTTGCTGCGCATTGTCGTCATCGTTACCGTTCACGTTGCCGCGTCCCTGACGGCTACGAGCCATAGAGTCCGCCTGCTGAGCGCGTAATTCTCTCAGCCGCTTCTTCTCTGATTCGATGGCCTTGTCAATAACCGCCAGCCGCTCGATTTCCGGCATCGCCGCCAGCGCGCGCATACTGTCCTGCACGAAGATAACCTCCGAGGGCTGGGCTAATTTATCAAGCACCTTGGTGCGTTCTGTAGTGCTCTCGTAGCGATCGTGTTCCTTGTCGATGATAGAAATCGCGTTGTTGTAGCAAGTATACGCTTTGGAGAACCTTTCTTGCGCCCAGTAGATGTCGCCGAGTTGCAGCATCAGCGCACCGTAAGCCAATCCCTTGTTCTCAGTCTTGGCCGCGCCTGTTTCATAGGCCTCGATGGCTTTCAGAGTGTCGGGAATTGCGAGATATATGTTGCCTATAGCGTAATAAATCTGGTCAAGAAACTTTTTATTGCCGCTCAGTTTGGTTAAGCGCATCAGTTTCTTGATTTTTTTGCTGTTCTCGCCTTGCGGCATGACCTCGGTCTGCTGCACAAGTGCGTTGAGCTTCATTTCATGCGAGCCGCTCTTGTGCATACACTTCTGGAAAGCCTTATAAGCTTCGTTCTTCTGGCCTGCAGTGTTGTGGAGCTGTCCCAAAAGAAAATATCCGCGGGCTTTTTCCGCGTTCGACTTGAGCGTCGGAATGACCTTCTTGAGATAAGGAATGGCTTCTTCCCAATGTTTCTGGCGGAGATGGAAGTTTGCCATTGCCATATTGTATTCTTTGCGCGCGGCATTGGGAATACTGTCGCGCTGCACTTTACGCAGCAGCTCTTCGGCGTCATAAAACCAGTCAATCTCGGTATAACACAAGGCTTGCATGGCGCGAGCGCGGTCGCGCACGTCTTTTTGCGTGCGATAAAGCAGATCTATGTAGGAGAACGTGGAGGCAGCCTCGATGAATTCGCCCTTTTGAAGCTGCGCGTAACCCAAAAGCATCCAGGCGTTTTTCAAGAAGGGGTTGAATTCCTGCCTTTCGCGGAACTTCTTTTCCTTAGGGCTCATGCGATGCCCCCTTTTGAGCTCGGGTTTCTTCTTAATCGAGTAGAGCTGGATAGTTTTCTCCATCTTGGTGATGGTAGTCTCGAAGTCACCCTTGCCAAGGCTGCGCGAAGCCTGATTACTGACGAGCAGCAGGGGCAGATGCTCGGTGTAGTTGTCTTTATTGCCCTCGAGTTTTGTCTTATAGCCGTTGGTGTAGGCCTGTTGGCCGTTGAAATAGGTGTTATAGCGGGCGGTAAAAGCTTTCCACGCGCGGGCGGAGGGCGTATTCTTCTTGACAGCGCACGATGAGGCGACCAAGATTGTTGTCAGCACGAGGGCAATATATTTTATAAAGGTGCGCACGAGAAGAATGTCGTCTATGTTGTTACGGAGTGTCGTCTATGTGTTGCAGAATATCGTCAGCAATACCTCATATATAGATATCCTATACCTTAAAACTCGCGAAACCGCTTTTTATTGTGCGGCAAACGATATAAATCACGATCAGCACGACCACAACCATCGCGCCGCACGGCACATTAAGCCACGTGGAGGCCAAAAGGCCGCCGAGGCAGCCTAAAGTGGCGAGCACGACTGACCAAACGGCCATCGTGTGCATACATTTGCTCCAAAGGTTGGCCGTCATCTGCGGCACGCTGAGCAGAGAGATGACCAGCACGATGCCGGCCACCTTGAGCGCGGCCACAATGCTGAGCGCGACGAGCGTCATCATCAGCCACTCTATCGTATTCACCGGTTGCCGTTGCGCTTTAGCGAACTCCGGGTCGAAAGCTATGGTAATGATTTGCGGCATACAGAGCGCAAAGACTGTAAGCACCACTGCCGCAAGCGCCGCCAGCACCCACAGTTCTGCAGCGCTGATAAGTAAGATGTTGCCGAAGAGATAGCTCGACAGATTGGGCAGAAACTCCGGCGAAAGGTAGCTGCAGATGATGCCTACGCTCATGCCCAGTGCCCAAAGCATGGCGATAGCGGAGTCGGAGCGCACCTCGCGGCGCACACTGAGCTTCTGCACGCTCCAGCCGGTGAGCAGGGCGAATACGGCAGCGCCGAGCGTGGGCGGCCAGCCCATCAGCGCGCAGATACCCACGCCGCCGAGGCTGGAGTGCGCCATGCCGCCGGCCACGAACACCATGCGGCGGCAGACAATGTAGGTGCCGACCAATCCGCACACGATGCCGGTGAGCAAACAAGCCACCAGCGCATTCTGAAAGAAAGTATATTGTATCAGTTCGAGCATTCTGTCTTATGCTTAGTGTAGCGCACCGCCTCCGTTACCAGTGCGGCAGGCAGGTGAATGCCTCTCAGCCGCAAGCTATGCAGCCATTCGCCCACCTCATCGGGGCGCATAGTGGTCATCACCTCGCGAAATTCGTCGGTTTGCGTCTCGTTATAGTCCGTAGCCGCAATGCCGCGATAGGCATCGAGCTCCTCATCTTCAAAATAGACGGGCTCCTCAGCAACAATGTCCGCTTGCGGTGCGATTTTGTCGCAGAAGCAACTCACGCCGCAGATGCCGGCTTTATAATTCCTCTGTTCCATAGCCTGCAGACTTAAGGTCTTGCCAGAAAGTGGGGTAGGACTTGCTCACAACCTGCGCATCGCGGATTATAAGCTTGCTCCGGCAGCGCGAAAGGGGCGCCATGCACATCGCCATGCGGTGGTCGTCGTATGTAGCCATAGGCAACGGCTGCCTGATGGCGTCATGCTCTCCTCGCCACTCCAACACGCTCCCCTCATGCTCCTCGATGCCGTAGCCCAACTTCGCCAACTCTTGGCGAAGAGCGAGTAGGCGGTCAGTCTCCTTGATGCGCAGACTCTGCAGGCCGCTAAAGCGGAACGGAACGCCCATGCCGCAGCACGTAGCCACCATCGTCTGGGCGAGGTCGGGGCACTCCGTCAGATCAGCAACGTAGCGCGCAGTGCTCGTAGCCCCTTTTCTTAATACGGCATCGTTACCGCGAAACTCCGTAGCTACACCGAGCGGTGCAAACAGCCGACTAACGCACGAGTCGCCCTGCAGCGAGTCGGCGAACAGCCCTTCCAACACCACCTCGCCCTCATCGGCGAGCGCCAATGCCTCATACCAGTAGCTCGCAGCGCTCCAGTCGTTTTCTATAAGGTAGTCGCCGCCGGTGTATTCGCCCGCGTGAACGATATAAGTCTGCTCGTCCGGCTCATCTATGACGATGCCGAAGCGACGCATAAGGTTCAGCGTGATATTTATGTAAGGGCGGCTGATTGTTTCGCCCTCGATGTGGAGCGTCAGCCCCTTGACCATAGTGGGAGCCACCATCAGCAGCGCCGAGATATACTGCGAGCTGACATTACCCGGCAGGCAGATGTCGCCACCCTCCAGCCGGCGTCCCTCGATGCGCAGGGGAGGGTAGCCCTCCTCGCCCTCATAGTCGATATTCGCGCCGAGGCTGCGCAGAGCGTCCACCAAGAGGCGGATAGGGCGGTGGCGCATACGCTCGGTGCCGGTGATGACGATGTCCGTGCTCTCATGCGTGGCATAATAAGCCGTCAGAAAGCGCATTGCCGTGCCGGCAGCCATAATATCCACCACCTCGGGGCGCTCATTCAATGCACGCCGCATTACAAAAGTGTCGTCGCAGTCCGAAATGTTGGTGAGCTTGATTTTACGCTCCGCGAGTTCGCTCAGCAGCAGCATCCTGTTGCTTATGCTCTTCGAGGACGGCAACTTAATGCGTGCGGCCAGAGTGCGTGGAGCCGTTATTTCTATGTTCATTCTTCTACGCAAAAGTCAAATACTTGGACAAAATTAGGAAAAAATTTTGGCATTTCAAAAGAAAGCACTACTTTTGCACTCGTTTTCGGGGTGTAGCTCAGCCCGGTTAGAGTACGCGTCTGGGGGGCGTGGGGTCGCTGGTTCAAATCCAGTCACCCCGACAAACGAAAAGCCTGCAAGGATTTTTCTTGCAGGCTTAATTTTTTAACGACATTCGCATGGCCTGTATGAAACGCTGTTCTTAATCTAAGTTTAGGTGTAAGCGCAGTGCACAATACCGTGCTTGCACCGCACAATCCCCACAAAATAGAATGATTGTCTTTATGATACAGCCCTCGACCTCGCTCTTGCCGTATTTTACCCCCACTTCGCAACACTCAATCTCATTGAAGTTGTACCTAACCTCGTTGAAGTTTTCACTAACCCTCTCGAAGTTCATAGAAAAGGCCTCCGGACTCACAGAAATGTCGTGCGCATCTGATTTTTGAG
>JAFLUU010000138.1 GCA_022508585.1 Prevotellaceae bacterium
TTTAAAGTTTCACGATGAAAAAACAAACGCCGAGGCTCAAAAATCGCGCGCCGAGACCTTTTCTACGCGTCCGCACGACAATACCCCAATGACGCACGATATTTCGCATTGCGCCATTGGGGTATGTAACGGATTGATACCGAAATGAATTAGTCCGTAAACTCGTCGTCGAAGAAGTTGTCGACTGGTGCTGACACGCGCTGCATGGTCAGTGTGCCGTCGAAGCCCAAAGTCAGAGCCACGACTGCCTGCTCATCGCTGTGGGGGACGCTGATGCTGGCGTTGACCACTATGGCCGATGGCGTGGCGCTCTCCAAGGAGAGACCGTCGAGTATGGCGGAACTAAGCAGGGGGGCGTCGATGTACTCCTGCATATCCGCCTTAGTGAGGTGGCGGGAGAGCAGCGTGTCGCCGTCTTGACTGAGGACGACAACGGTGGCACGGTTGTCGCAATAGGTGCCGAAGTTGTCGTTTGCAACATGCGGCAGGCTCTCGTCGGGCTCAATGGTAAGCACTATGCTGTTGCCTCCTTCGGTGTCGACTATGTCTTCCGTAGCGCGGAGTTTCATGAGGTCGTGCTCCTTATATTCGTTTGATTCCACGATTTCACTCAACTCCTCGTCGATGTCCTGTGCGTCGTTATGCGGAGTATTCTTACAGGCAACGAGTGTTGCTACGACTGTGGCGAGCATCAGAAATTTCTTCATAATTATCTGTGTTTTAATATCATTCGTTGAATGCCGGCCTTAGCGCACAAGGCAATCCTTGTGGCTGTCCGTAAGGATTGGCTGCGTTTGCGGATTGGCATAACGCTCTATCGTATGACCGCCAATGCGCTGCGTGGCAAAGAGGTGGGCTTGCTGCGGCACTGCGGGGGCATACACGAGTGCGGTCTGCTCATCAGGTGCGGCGGAGAGGGATTTGTCTGATTTTTCTACGTGTATCTCGTCCCAAAGACCACTATTCATAAACTGTCGGAGAGTATTTGCCCCGCCTTCCACGAGCAATGATTGCACGCCCTGTTCATACAGCGTTGCAAGAAGCTCAGTTAGCGTATGCGCATGGCTGTCGTAGATGATGCGTCGGGGGTTGGGGCCGCTCCAGTGGCGCGTGGTAAGCGTAGGATGGTCATTCTGTGCCGTGCGCCAGCCCACAAGTATAGCTTGATGAGTCGCTCGCAAGTGATGAACGCGTCTTAGAGTAGCGGCGTTGGAAATAGCAACAGCCCTTAGGGCAGCTTGCTCACCGGACTTGGCGCACGAAAGCCTCCTTAGGAGGCCGATAACGCCGTCGGCGGTCTGCGCCCACTTAAGAGTGATGTATGGTCGGTGCAGGGTGTGAAAAGTGATGAAACGGCGATTGAGCGCAAGGCATTCGGGCTCCAACACTCCGGTGAGCACCTCTATGCCTGCCTCTCGGAGCATTTGAATGCCGCGCCCACCGACTTTAGCGAAGGGGTCGACGCAACCAACTACGACGCGCCCGATTTTTTTACGGATGATGAGCTCTGCGCAGGGCGGCGTCTTGCCATAATGAGCGCAAGGCTCGAGGCTAACATATAGGGTGCTGTGTTTTAGCACCATCTCATCGTCAATTCCTTTCAAGGCATTGACCTCTGCGTGCGCTTCGCCGCAGCGAGCATGGTAGCCCTCGCCTATTACTCTGTCCTCATGAACCAATACTGCGCCGACCATGGGATTTGGCGGCGCGCCGAGTTCTCCATTACGGGCGAGCTGCAGGCAACGGTGCATATAAAACTCATCTCTCATCATCTGCAAATAAATCGAGTTGTTGCGGTGGGAGCAAACTGAAACTCAAACGATGATAAGGAGTAGCACCATAGCGTCGAATAGCATCACGATGAGCTTTGGTAGGATATCCTTTGTTCCTGTCCCACTGATACTGCGGGTATTCGGCATGAAGGTGGCTCATATAATCGTCGCGATAGGTCTTGGCCAAGATGGAGGCGGCGGCAATGGAGAGAAACTTGCTATCTCCCTTGACAATAGTGCGATAAGGCACATCGTGGTAGGGCTTAAAGCGGTTGCCGTCCACAATAATGGACTGAGGGCGCACCTTCAGCTGGTCGAGAGCGCGGTGCATAGCGAGAATGGAGGCATTCAAGATGTTTATCTCATCTATCTCTGCGGCGCTGACCACACCGACAGCCCACGCCACGGCATCACGCTCGATGATTTCGCGCAGTTCATGGCGACGATGGTCAGTGAGCTGCTTGGAGTCGTTGATAGCTTCGTTGTAGTAGTCGGGCGAGAAGATGACAGCGGCAGCATAAACGCTCCCGGCAAGACAACCACGGCCAGCCTCATCACAACCGGCCTCGACCACATCATTTATCAAGAAAGGCTTGAGCATTAGCTAAAACATCTGAATCACACGCTTGACGGCAGCGACAAAAAAGTCGATCTCCTGCTCGGTATTGTAGACGGCAAAGGAAGCGCGCACCATGCCATCGACATTATAATGCGTCATAATGGGCTGTGCGCAGTGGTGACCGGTACGAACCGCGATGCCGAGCCGATCAAGCAGCGTGCCCATATCCAAATGATGAATCCCGTCGACTAAAAAAGAGACGACAGCGTCCTTTTGCGCCGCTCTGCCGAAGATACGCAGGCCGTCGATGCGACTAAGCTGCTCGGTGGCATAGTTAGCTAACTGCAGCTCGTAGTTATGTATCTTGTCAAGACCGATATTCTCCACGAAATCGAGGGCTATGCCCAGCGCATTGGCTCCAACATAGTTGGGAGTGCCAGCTTCGAACTTGTACGGGATAGTTTCATACTCGGTATGCTCAAAACTAACGGTGCTAATCATTTCACCGCCGCCCTGATAGGGAGGCATCTTGTCTAAGAGCTCGCGTTTGCCGTAGAGAACGCCTATACCCGTGGGAGCATAGACCTTATGACCGCTGAAAACGAGGAAATCGCAGTCTATGTCGCGCACATCGACCTTGAAATGAGGCACACTCTGCGCCGCGTCAATCAAAACGGGCACGCCGTGCCCATGCGCCACGCTGACTATATCTTTAACAGGGTTGACTGTACCCAAAACATTGCTGACATGAACAATACTCACCAGCCGAGTGCGCTCCGTAAACATCTCGGCGTACTTCTGCAAGTCGAGTTCGCCGTTATCGTCAAACGGCACCACTTTCAGCACCACGCCCTGCCTCTGTTGCAGCAGCTGCCAGGGTACAATGTTGGAGTGATGCTCCATTTCGCTGACAATAATTTCATCTCCCTCCTTGAGCAGGCTCCCAAACGCAGTCGCCACGAGATTTATCCCCTCGGTGGTGCCACGAGTAAAGATAATCTCCTGTTCCGACGCGGCGTTGAGGAAGTTACGCACCTTGACGCGAGCGTTTTCCTGCATCTCCGTAGCCTGTTGCGAGAGGTAATGCACTCCACGGTGCACATTTGCGTTGTTAGTGTAGTACTGCTCGCGTTCCGCCTCCACCACCACGCGCGGTTTCTGCATCGTGGCAGCATTATCCAAGTAAACAAGGGGCTTTCCGTAGACCTTTGTGCCAAGAATGGGGAATTCCTCGCGTATCTTGTTTATATCAAGCATTGTTATTTCAATAATCTCTTAGTTATGCGCCGCAAACAGTGCAGTCGCCGCAAGCTCCGGCTCCGAAACGGAAGCGCTCCTCGAGCAAATGCTGCATACGCTGGCGCAAAGGCGGCAGCGCAATGCGGCTTATGACCTCCCACGCGAAGGCTTGCTGCAGCAGAAGGCGTCCTTCGTCGGGAGCAATGCCGCGTTGAGCCATATAAAAGAGAGAAAGGTCGTCGAGCTGACCGATTGTAGAGCCGTGGTTGCACTTTACATCGTCGGCATAAATCTCCAGCATGGGCTGAGTGTACATGTGCGCCTCGGGGCTTACACAAAGGTTGGCGTTCGTTTGCTGCGAGTCGGTCTTCTGCGCACCTTGCGCCACGAAGACTTTGCCTGCAAAGGCGCCAACGCTCTTTCCGTCGAGCACATATTTGTAAAGCATATCGCTGTGGCACTGCGGAGCGTTGTGGCAAACCAGCAGATTGTTGTCGGTGTGCATCTCGCCGTCAGCGACTACCAAACCGGAGGCAACGACCTCCGCCTGAGGCTCGTTGAGCGCAACATTGACCGTGCGACGGGAGGTTCCGCCCTTGAGAACGATTGAAGCATACTCGAGACTGCTGTTTTGCCGCAGGGCAAAGTAAGTGTTGTTGAGCAGACGGCAGTTAGAGCCGTTCTCCTCCACACAATAGTACTGCAGACGGCTGTTAGGCTCGAGAAAACCTTCCACAACCTCGCTCGCGAGGTTCTCTTGGTCGGTAGCGCTGTGATTACAACTGAGCACAGCCACCTCCGCGCCCTCCTCGAGGATAATCAACTGCCTGCGGTTAGCCAGCATCGGCACTCCGCCGACCGCAAGGCTCACAACCTGTATCAGCTCCTCGACCTTGCGCCCTCTGCCGGCGTAGATGACAAGCCCGTCCTGCACAAGCATAGTGTTCAGCGCGGCAAGACTGTCGCCTTTCATCTTATTATAATATGTACTGAACACCTCCGGCCGACTTTTGGCGAACTCCACGAGTGAACCGACGAAAAGCGTCTCTTCGTTCACCACATCGTTGTTCGCCACCACGCTGTCGCCGGCAATATAGTGCAGCCTGCTGTTCAACCCGGGCACGCGGCAGCGATAAGCCTTGCGCGGGTCGTAAGGTAGAGGCAGGCGGCTGAGGTTAAGCCCGTAGTCGGGCTCCAACATGGCGCGCACATCGGTATATTTGTAGCGCTCGTCCTTGCGTAATGGCAGGTTGTCGGCACGAAGCTGCTCTAAAGCCTGCTCACGGTGGGCGTCAATCAGCGGATGGCTGCCAGCGGAGAGCAGAGCGCCGTGCTGCAAAAACAAATCTATGTATTGCTGTTCGCTATTCAATTTGAAACAGAAGAAAAAGTTAACGGAACGGGAACGGACACCGAGCAATCAACGCTCTTCAGCCTCCTCCCTCAACCAATCGAAGCCCTCGCTCTCTATACGCTTGGCAAGCTCGGCACCACCGGTCATCACTATGCGCCCTTGGAGCATCACATGGACTATGTCGGGCTGCAAATAGTCGAGCATACGCTGGTAGTGGGTGATACAGATGGCGCTGGTGAGCGGAGTACGCAGGCGGTTGAAGCCATCAGCCACAGTGCGCAACGCATCCACATCGAGGCCGGAGTCAGTCTCGTCGAGAATGGTCAGCAGCGGCTCGAGCATAGCCATCTGGAATATCTCGTTGCGTTTCTTCTCGCCGCCGCTGAACCCTTCGTTCACGCCGCGCCGCGTAAAGCTCGCATCGAGCCCCACAAACTCGCGCTTCTCCTTCACCAACTTAAGGAAGTCGCCCCCACTGATAGGCGGCAGCCCCTGATACTTGCGCTTGGCGTTGATAGCCGCGCGCATAAAGTTGTTCATACTCACCCCCGGTATCTCCACCGGCTGCTGAAAGGACATAAACAAGCCCTCATGGCTACGATCTTCGGCAGGCATGGCAAGCAAGTCCTTGCCGTTGAACGAAACAGTGCCCTCCGTAACCGTATACAGCGGATTGCCGACCAGCACATTGCTCAACGTGCTTTTTCCGGAGCCGTTTGGTCCCATAAGTGCGTGTACCTCGCCCGGATTGACGGTGAGGTTAATTCCTCTCAGTATCTCTTTGCCCTCCACCGAGGCGTGCAGATTCTTAATCTCAAGCATTGCGCTTCTAATCAAAGTTTCGGCAAAGTTAATACAAGCCGAGTGAAAAGCCAAATTTATTTTGGCTTTTCCGAGGCGCAGCTTAAGTTGATTATACGTAGCATGGGCAGAGTTAACACAAACTAATCAGAAAGCAAAGTCCTAAAGCCGTTTCTATATTTCCACTACACTCAGATAAAAGAACTCAGCGCATCGGGAAATGCCTAATCTCCGCGAACGATTATCGTCAAAACAACACTTTATCCCCTCAAAAATCTACCTAACCCCCTCAAACTTCATAGAAAAGGCCTCCGCGCGCGATTTTTGGGCCTCGAAATTCGTAGAAATGTCGTGA
>JAFLUU010000139.1 GCA_022508585.1 Prevotellaceae bacterium
AATTTCCGGGAATTTATATAATAATTTTTGAAAATTCTTATAAGATTTTTTCATTGTTCACGACATTTCTACGCGCGCGGAGGCTCAAAAATCGCGCGCAGAGGCCTTTTGTGCAAGTACGCACGACTATTCTATGCACGCCGTGGACATTTCGTGCGACTTGGTTGTGAAAAATGATAATGATGTGAGTTTTTAGAGTAGCGATAGTGCGTGTTTGTGTGGCTGATGTAGATTGTAGACAGGTAAATTATAGTTAGTTTATTGGTTGTTAATGTCGTGGTAATTGTTCTTTGATATTATCTTGCGGTCAAATATCGAAAAAACTGTATATTTGCAACGTAGAAATAACGCTCGGTATGTGGGACATAATCGGATATATCGCTTTTGGGTTGTTTGTCGCAGTTTTTACGACGGCGGTTGTTGTTAGTTGCGTAAGTGCCCGTGCAGGAAAAAAGGCTGTTCGAGTTAAGATGTGCGAACTGATTGCTGATGCCAGAAGCAAAGAGCGCATGGTAAAGAAAATGGTTTGTTACTTAGTGAATGTAACTCTATGTATGACACTTCTATGGGTAGTAAATCTGTTTGGTGTGGAGAGTGAGGGCTTTGGCTGGAGGTTAACAGGGTATGCTGTTATAGGCGTCTGGGTTCTGGCGATTGTCCTGCTATTTATCGGCCAGTGCATAATTGGTTGGCAGCGGGAAGAACCAGAGGCGTATCGCAAGAAGCGTGAGGCGAGGGCATATAAGAGGCGTCGATTCTGGCAAAGCATCTTTGGTTATGGAAACACAAAACAAGATAACGACGATTTTGTTTTTGGTGTAAGCGACGGCACAACATTTTAGACGAATAATTGTTTTTTGTTATAATAGTTGGCGTGTTACTTTTGTGATCCCTCCAAATAAGTTTACTAAAATAATTAAGGAAGATAAACAATGAGGGTAAAGATGTCCTGCTCTCGTTGATTGTTAGAGAAAGAGTGCGTTACTGAACTGTAGCGCCAGCTTTTTGCAGCTGCGGCAGCAGAGTAGCCATTACGCTGAGAGGCGCGCTTACGATGAGAGTGCAGCGCAGGTCGGTCTGCTGCGAGATAACGCGAGCCGCGTGTTGCTTCAGCAGCTTCATCACGGAGTTCATTGCGGCGTAGTCGAAGATGAGAGTGGCTTGCTGCTCGCGGGTGCGGCTGACGACAGTCGCAGCATCGAGAGCCTCGCTTGCCGCTTCGCGATAGGCGGCAATGAGGCCGGGCGTGCCGAGCAAGATGCCGCCGAAGTAGCGCACGGCTACGATGAGCACATTGGTCAGCCCTGCGTTGTGGATAGCGCTCATCATGGGGCGGCCTGCCGTGCCGGAGGGCTCGCCATTGTCCGACGATTTGGCTACTTCCGTCTCCTCGCTGCCGACTTTGTAGGCGTAGCACACATGCCGCGCGTCGTAGAAACGCTTGCGGTAGTCGCGAATGAGGCTTTCAGCTTCGGCTTCGCTGTCAATAGGGTGGGCGAAACCGAGAAAGGTGCTTTTCTTGACCACGACTTTTGCCTCCGAGGGGGCTTCTATGGTGCGGTAGGTGTCCATTGCGATTGCAAAAATAAGGATTTCTGAGCGGAAAAACCTATTTCCTAACTGCAATTTCCTAATTATTAAAAATTTGTTAGTAATTTTGCTCGCAATTTATAATTATATTAAGGTATAGTGATGATTAAGATAACTTTTCCTGACGGCAGTCAGAGAGAATATGAGAGCGGTGTTACCGGATTGCAGGTCGCCGAGAGCATTTCACCTGCGTTGGCGCGCAGTGTGGTGAGCTGTTCGGTCAATGACGAGATTGTTGAACTCAACCGTCCCATCACTGAGGACGCTACGATAAGCCTTTACCGCTTTGAGGACAAGGAAGGCAAGCATACTTTCTGGCATACCTCCGCTCACCTGCTGGCTGAGGCTCTCAAAGAGCTTTATCCGGACATTCAGTTCGGTTTCGGCCCCGCTGTGGAGAATGGTTTCTTCTACGATGTGATGCCTAAGCCGGGCACTGTAATCTCCGAAAATGATTTTCCCAAGATTGAGGCCAAGATGCTCGAGTTGGCTCGCAGGGACGAGCCCGTTGTGCGTCGCGAGGTGAGCAAGGCTGACGCTATCAGCGAGTTTACCTCCGACGGTCAGAGCTATAAGGTCGAGCATATCGTGAAGGATCTGGAGGACGGCACCATTACCACATATACGCAGGGCAGTTTTACCGACCTCTGCAAGGGTCCGCACCTCGTGAGCACCGGTCTGATCAAGGCTGTCAAGATTATGAGCGTGGCCGGCGCATTCTGGCGCGGCGATGCCAACCGCGAGCAGATGACGCGCATCTATGGCGTCTCTTTCCCCAAGAAGAAGATGCTCGACGAGTATCTGCAGATGCTGGAGGAGGCCAAGAAGCGCGACCACCGCAAGATTGGCAAGGAGATGGAGCTCTTTATGTTCAGTGAGAGGGTCGGCAAGGGTCTGCCCATCTGGCTGCCGAAGGGCACCGACCTGCGTCTGCGCCTCGAAGCGTTCCTTAAAAAGATTCAAGCCAAGTTCGGATACCAGCAGGTTATCACTCCGCATATCGGCAACAAGCAGCTTTACATCACTTCGGGGCATTACGCCAAGTACGGCAAGGATTCGTTCCAGCCGATCAAGACTCCCGACGAGGGCGAGGAGTATATGCTCAAACCGATGAACTGTCCGCACCACTGCGAGATTTTTGCCGCCAAGCCGCACTCCTATCGCGACCTGCCGGTGAGGATTGCGGAGTTCGGCACTGTGTATCGCTACGAGCAGAGCGGCGAGCTGCACGGGTTGACCCGCGTGCGCTCCTTTACGCAGGACGATGCCCACATCTTCTGCCGCCAAGATCAGGTCAAGGAGGAGTTCCTGCGCGTGATGGACATCATTCTCATCATTTTCAAGACTCTGAAATTCGAGGATTACGAGGCGCAAATATCTCTGCGCCACAAAACAGACCACTCTAAGTATATCGGCTCCGAGGAGAACTGGGATAAGGCGGAGGACGCCATTATTGAGGCCTGCAAGGAGAAGGGTATAAACGCTGTAGTGGAGTATGACGAGGCTGCGTTCTACGGTCCGAAACTCGACTTCATGGTTAAGGACGCTATCGGGCGCCGTTGGCAGCTTGGCACCATTCAGGTGGACTACAACCTGCCCGAAAGGTTCGACCTTAAGTATATAGGTAGCGACGGCGCCGAGCATCGCCCCGTTATGATCCACCGTGCGCCCTTCGGCTCCATGGAGAGATTTGTGGCGGTGCTGATCGAGCACACCTGCGGCCACTTCCCGCTCTGGCTCACGCCCACTCAGGTGGCTATCCTGCCCATCTCGGAGAAATACAACGATTATGCTGCCAAAGTCGCCGACGCTTTAGAACAGAGCGGCGTGCGTGCCACTATCGACTTGCGCAATGAAAAGGTTGGCCGCAAGATTCGCGACAACGAGGTGAAGCATATCCCCTATCTCCTCATCGTTGGCGAAAAGGAAGAGGCTGATAACACCGTAGCAGTCCGCAAACAAGGCGCGCAAGACCTCGGAACGATGACTATTGACCAATTTGCTAAAAAAATTAACGAGGAAGTGGCTGAGTTAATGAAATTTGATTAACTTTGCAGCCGCTTAAATAAATTGATGAAGAACGACAACGCAAAACAGCAGTATCGGATAAACGAGCAAATCAGAGCTCGTGAAGTTCGCGTGGTGGGCGACGGCATCGAGTCGGCGGTTATGCCGCTGCAGAAGGCTATTTCGCTCGCACGCAGCATGGAACAGGATCTCGTGGAGATTTCGCCCACAGCGGTGCCGCCCGTGTGCAGGATTATCGACTATTCTAAGTATCTCTATCAGCAAAAACGGAAGCAGAAAGAGATGAAAGCGCGTCAGGTCAAGATTAGCGTGAAGGAAATCCGTTTCGGACCGCAGACCGACGAGCATGATTACGATTTCAAGTTGAAGCACGCCAAAGAGTTCCTCGAGGCAGGCAACAAGGTGAAGGCTTATGTTTTCTTCCGTGGGCGTTCTATCATATTCAAGGAGCAAGGAGAGGTTCTGCTGCTGAGGTTTGCCAACGACCTCGAGGATGTGGGCAAGGTGGAGCAGATGCCTTCGCTGCTCGGCAAGAGGATGATTATGTTCCTCGCGCCTAAAAAGATGCCTGCTGCTGCAAAGAAAACGGCTGTTGCGGCTGACGATGCTCCTGTAAAGAAAAATCAGTCGACTCTCAAACCGGAGCAGAAGGTGCGCAAGGAATATACCGGCCCCAAGGTTGAGGGTGAGAATTTCGACGATTGAGGATAGGAAGTTGCCGAGGATTTGAGATAGGCTCTTGAGGCTGTTTGGATAGCTGCCGAATGAAAGAAAGCTCTCTATAAACGATAGAAAAATCTTGATTGCCGAGTTCGAAAGACTGATAAAATGATGAAAAATGCGCGTGTAGTGTACTGATTTCACGCTGCCGCCAATAGATAATCAATACTTAAACCATTAAAAAAATGCCAAAAGTTAAGACTAACTCCGGTGCCAAAAAGAGATTCTCTCTTACCGGAACAGGAAAAGTGAAAAGAAATCATGCTTACCACAGTCACATCCTTACTAAGAAGACTAAGAAGCAGAAAAGGAACCTTGTTCATGTTGCGCTTGTTGACCGCACCAACATGAAGCAGGTGCGCGAGTTGCTTAATCTTCGTTAATCTGCACGCTGCGAGTAAGTAAACAATTTCATTAACCGAATGTTTAGCAGAGAAGACCGCAAAAAACATCGCGGCGCTGACATTCAAAAAAATCAAACACTATGCCAAGATCAGTAAATCACGTTGCTTCAAGAGCAAGAAGGAAGAAGATTTTAAAGTTAACGCGTGGCTACTATGGTGCTCGCAAGAATGTGTGGACCGTTGCCAAGAATACTTGGGAGAAGGGTCTGACTTATGCTTTTGCTGACCGCCGCAAGAAGAAGCGCAACTTCCGCGCGCTGTGGATTCAGCGTATCAACGCTGCTGCACGCATGGAGGGCATCAGCTACTCTCAGCTTGTTGGCGGATTGCACAAGGCCGACATTCAGATTAACCGCAAGGTGCTGGCCGATCTCGCCGTTAACAACCCCGAGGCTTTCAAGGCTATTGTTGCCAAGGTTAAGTAAGTCAGGGAGAACAATCTATTAATAAAATATATTAGCCATTGTTTGCGTATAGGTCATCCTTGCGTAACGGTGGCTAATTTTGTTTTTGCAAAAGTCGTTCGGGTTTGATATACAACGCAATAGAGAGATGAAAAAGATTTTAGGTTTAATCGTTTTCTCGATTGCGCTGTCGGCACTAACGCAGTCGTGCGGAGAGAAGAAAGCAAATCAAGAAGAAATGAAGACAGAAGAAACACAATGCAAGGCAACCGATAAGTGTTGCAATGCCACTGAGGAGCAGATGGCCGGCATTCGTAAGGCCATAGACTTGTATGTAGAGGCAGCCGTGAAGGGCGACAGCAAAATCGCCGAGGCGGCTTTTGCCAAGACCGCTACAATGTCGTATTCAGACAACGACACGCTTGTTTCGGTGCCCATTAAGGTGCTGTTTGACTACTACGACAACGATTGCCCGCAGGAAGCGTCTTATGAAATATCTGCGTGCAGTGTTGCGGAGGACGCGGCTATCGTTCGCATCGAGTCGAAGTTTGGTGAGGCCGAGTTCTCCGATATGTTTTCTATGGTCAAGGACGGCAATGACTGGAAAATTGTCAGCAAGATTTATCACTTGAAGTAATAGAGTCAATCTATACTATATAATAATGAGGCTTGCTTTTGGCAAGTCTCATTATTTTTTTGTGTAGGTGCATTTATGTGCGCTGTAGCTGGTGCCCACAACTCTAAAGGCTGTCTATATCTCTGACTTATGTGAGCGATTATGTTTTTTCTCGCGTTCTCGCCGTGCTAAATGTCGTGCGGACTTGTAGAAATGTTGTGCGCGTCTGATTTTTGGGCCTCGGTGTTTGTATTTTCATCGTGAAACTTTAAAAATTCATATAAGAATTTCTAAAAAACC
>JAFLUU010000014.1 GCA_022508585.1 Prevotellaceae bacterium
TTCACGATGAAAAAACAAACGCGGAGGCTCAAAAATCGTGTGCGGAGGCCTTTTCTGCGAACTTGGAGACCCTTTTGTACGAATTTGAGGGAGTAAGATAAAATTTTGAGAAGGTTAGAGGTAGCGAGGAGGTGGTAAAGTATGACAAGATGTGGGTAAGCTATAAATTTTGTGTGGGTTTTGCTGTAGGTTGTGCGACATTGGGGAGTGGTCTCACGACTGCTGATGCCGAATTTTGATTATAAATTATAAAATAATGAATAAAAAGAGGCCTTTTTCTTGTTTTATTTTCGGCTAAATGAATTTTATTTCCTAACTTTGCTGCGATTTTGGAGCTTTTCGGGCTTTGTCGGAGCCTTGTTGAGCGCATAATGATAGCGTATCTGCGCTGTTTATTACTGAAACATTAAGAGACACTCAATATTTATTCACATTTAAAAACTTTTTAAGAACAAATGAAAAAAATTTTTGCTTTGGCGCTGGGCTTTATGCTCACACTAAATGTAATGGCTGACGATGTTGCCGTATTTAAGGGCTTAGTTGGTCGACTGATGCCCGAGCTTGCATCTAAGGTTGAGGCTAAGCAGCTGCCCTCCAAGAAGAGTGGCGACTATTTCCAGCTCTCTACTCAGGACGGCAAGCTCATCGTGGGCGGTAATAATGCCAACTCTATGGCTGTGGGCTTGAATTACTATCTCAAGTACTACTGCAACACAGTTGTGAGCTGGTTTGTGGACGAGAAGTTCGATGCTCCCAAGGCTATCGTGCCTATTCAGGAGCCTGTTACCATCAATGCTCGCGTTAAGGAGCGTTTCTTCCTCAACTATTGCACCTTCGGTTACACCATGCCCTGGTGGAACTGGAGAGACTGGGAGCATTTCATCGACTGGATGGCTCTCAACGGCATCAACCTGCCGTTGGCTATCACCGGTCAGGAGAGTATCTGGCGCAAGGTGTGGATGAAGATGGGTCTTACCGACGAAGAGGTTCGCGCCTACTTCACTGGTCCCGCTCACCTGCCCTGGCACCGCATGATGAACATCGACTACTGGCCCGGACAGGAGGGTGCGCTCAAGGCTGTGCCCATGTCGTGGCTCAACGACCAGGAGGAGTTGCAGAAGAAGATTGTTGCTCGCGAGCGCGAGTTTAATATGAAGCCGGTGCTGCCCGCTTTTGCCGGCCATGTGCCTGCTGAGCTCGGCAAGTACTATCCTGATGCCAAGATTACCAAGATTGCTTCTTGGTCCGGCTACAGTGATGAGTATGCGTGCTCTTATCTGGATCCGTCCGACAAGCTTTATCCCCAAATCCAGAAGCTTTTCATGGAGGAGGAGATTAAGACCTACGGCACCGACCACATCTATGGCCTCGACCTCTTCAATGAGCTTGAGCCCCCCTCGTATAAGTCCGACTATCTCGCTCGTCAGGGCAAGCAGACCTTCGAGAACCTCAAGAAGGCCGACCCCAAGGCTGTATGGTTGCAGATGACATGGCTGTTCTACAACGAATGGCGCGACTGGGGCGTGCGTGAGAACAAGGACGGCGATGTTGCTGCTCCGGGCGAGCCCGGCGACAGCTGTGCGCGTATCCGCAAGTACATCACCTCCTATCCGAAGGAGCGCTCTATCCTGCTCGACTACTACTGCGAGAACACCGAGATCTGGCAGAAGACCGATAAGTACTATGGTGTGCCTTATGTATGGTGCTACCTCGGCAACTTCGGTGGCAACACCTCTCTGAGTGGCAACATCGCTACTGTTAACGAGCGCATCGAGAATACTTATAAGAATGGTGGCGACAACTTCATCGGTATCGGCTCTACTCTGGAGGGCTTCGACTGCAATACCTTCATGTATGAGTATGTATTCGAGAAGGCTTGGGACATCGAGCAGACCAAGGATGTGGCTAAGTGGATCGAGCATGTGGCTGACGAACGCGCCGGCAAGGCTGACCCCAATATCCGCGCTGCCTGGAAGCTCTTGTCCGAGACTGTGTACACTGATGCCGATCATCCGGGTCAGTGCCCGCAGATCAATGTGCGTCCGTTCATGGCTGACGAGTGGGGCGAGACCAAAAACATCTATCGCACCCGCTATCGCAACACCGGAATC
This sequence comes from Prevotellaceae bacterium, assembly GCA_022508585.1. GTDB lineage: Bacteria > Bacteroidota > Bacteroidia > Bacteroidales > Bacteroidaceae > UBA6382. Next base: position 2,112 of record JAFLUU010000014.1, read on the forward strand.
AAGTATGACAACAAAGACCTGCTCGATGCTGTAGAGCTCATGCTCAAAGGTAACAGCACGGCTCAGAATTATCAGCTCGATGTAGTGAACTTCACCCGTCAGCTACTGGGTAATTATTCTTTCAACATCTTCTCTGACTACAAGGCTGCCTATAAGGCTGGCGACTACAGCAAGATGCAGGTGTGCGAGCGCCGTATGCTCGACCTGATGGAGGATGTTGACCGTCTCTGCGCTACTCAGAACACCTTCCTCGTTGGTAAGTGGATTGAGGAGGCTCGTGCCAAGGGTGGCAACGACGCTACCGAGGTTAAGTACTACGAGCAGAACGCCCGCAACCTCATTACCACTTGGGGTGAGAAAGCTGCGCTCTTGAACGACTACGCTTCGCGTCAGTGGAACGGCCTTGTAGGCTCTTTCTACGCTACTCGTTACAAACTCTTCTTCGCTGCTGTCAACAAGGCTATGATTGAAGGCAAGGAGTTCGGCGAGAAGGAAGAGAAAGAGGCTCAGAAGACTATCACCGACTTCGAACAGAAGTGGTGGCAGGACTGCATCGGCGAGTTCGCCAGCAAACCTGAAGGCGACGGCGTGGCTATCTCACGCGAGCTCGTTGCAAAGTGGAAGCCGCTCATCGTTGCGCAGGCTGACACCAAGTGGCGCAAGAATAACTAAGACATTACTTACATAAAGATTGAGAGTCAAGAGTTGGGCGTAGAGAATGCTCCAATTCTTGACTCTCAATCTCTCTTTTTATACTCGCATGGTTGCAAATAGACGCATATTGGCTCTCGATGTGATGCGCGGCATCACTATTGTGGGCATGATTTTGTTCAATACCAGCTCGGGTTATCACTACGCCCCGCTTAATCACGCCCCTTGGATTGGGTTTACGCTGGCTGACACGGCGTTCCCGTTCTTTATGTTTATTGTGGGCATAACTACATGGCTGTCGATGAAAAAGTATGGCGCTGTTCCTCTGTCTTCAGAGGGTATGCGGCACTCGATGCTACTGCGTAAGATACTGATGCGCACCTTTAGTCTTGTGCTGGTTTGCTGGGCGTTCGACCTCGTGGGCAAATGGCTCTTTGGGCTTGCGCGTGGTGATTGCGCCCTCGACTTTTCTCACCTGCGCTACACAGGTGTGTTGGTGCGCTTGGGGGTATGCTATGGGGTGTGCGCCATTGCTGCACTGTATGTGAAGTTGCGGAACTTCCCTCATGTGATTATAGGCTTGCTGCTGGGCTATTTCGTCCTGCTGCTGCTTGGTCAAGGCTTTGAGCGCATTCCGGAGAATATTCTGGGCATCGTTGACCGCGCTTTGATAGGCGAAGTTCACATGTGCAACGATGCAGGTATCGACCCCGAGGGTATTCTTAGCACTATTCCCTCGGTGGCTCACACGATGCTCGGTTTTTGGGTCGGTGCACGCTTCTTTGGACAAATTGTGCAGGGCGAGGATAACAGATTGCGAGGGCTGCTGTTCCTTTTTGTCGTCGGTGCTTCGCTGCTGCTGGGTGGTTTCTTGCTTAGTGGCGTGTGTCCTGTCAGCAAGAAGATTTGGTCGCCCACTTTCGTGATGATTACTTGCGGTGCGGCCACGCTACTATTGGCTTTGCTCATTTATTATATAGATATGTATGGGCGTGCGCGTAGAATCGCCGGCTTTTTTCAAGTCTTTGGCGCCAATCCGCTCGTTCTCTACCTCTTTAGCGAGGCTGTGCTGTGGCCAATGGAACTTATCAAGGTTAATTCTGACGGCACCGACTTGTGGGGCTACATCTTTGAGCGCATTCTTGTACCTCTCTTCGACTATCAAGGTGGAGACCTCGCTTTCGCTTTGCTCAATGTCGCTCTTTGCTGGCTCCTCGGCTATGTTTTACTGCGCAAGAAGATTTATATAAAACTTTAACTGTAGCATTGCAAAAAGCCTTAGGCTGTATTTGAACTGCAACAGATGCTTATTGAAAGTAAGCAGGTGCAAAACTCCGGCTCTTGACTCTCTTTTTTGTGCTTGTGTGCCTATATATAATATATGTACGCGCACAAGGGTAGGTGCGTGGGCTCTTGGTTAAAACTTTTACGCGATAATGCACCTGCCGCACGACTTTTTTCTCAATGCCTTCAATAATTCTTGCCGTATGCACGATTTTTCTCATTGCATTGTGCAAACAAGTTGTAGCGGCAAGATTTATTATGTATGAATTAGCGTTTTTATTATATTTTCTTGCCTACTTTTGTTTTTCTTGCTATTTTTGCGAAAATTTTTGGATAATTTTAACAATAAATAACTGATTTTTATGCGAACAAAGGCATTGTTGATTAAAGGAGGATGGCTTCTATCCTCTTTATTGATGTGGTCGTGTATCGACAACAACTATGATTTGAGTGACATTGACACCACTGTAAAATTTCAGGTAAAGGAACTGACTGTGCCTATCAACCTCGACACCCTCACGCTCGACCAAGTGATGGATCTCGACGATGATAGCGAAATCGTAAAGGACTTTGACCACAATGGCAAGCCTATTTATGCAATCAAGAAGGACGGTTCTTTCAATTCCGACGATATTTCGGTTGCTGCGTTCGTCATTCCGCAACCGATGATGAACCCTGTTGAAGCAACGTTGCCATTTTTAGATAAACTTTCCAGCGATTTTCCAGATTTATCCGAAGCGATTCCTGATTTTGAAGTCGTTGTAGGAGGTTATGTCATAGTTCCAGATGAGCTGCCGGGCATTCCTTTCAGTTCAACAGCGGAAAATATAGATGACGCTATTCATTCAATAGACGGTGTAGGCGTAACTACAAAATTTACTGCGACTTTTCAGACTAAGGGATTGGTGAATTTTGCAAAGAATACGAGTCTTGTTAATCTGATATTGCAGATGCCGGAAGGTTTATTCGGCTCATTTGAATACAAGGGGAAGAAATATCCTATAGACCAGAATGGTGTATTAGATTTGACGGGTGTAGAAATAGACCCGAACTCTAAAGGTGATTTTGTCTTCACATTTGGTATAGATTCTATCGATGCAAAGAAGGCAAAGATCAAGATATATTATGATAACCACTCGCTTACATTTGAGAACGAGATAAAAGTTTTGGATGGCGTGATTGCTCTCAAAAATACTGCGGCGTCTTCACTTCCTGAAGAGATTGGTTTTGTTTTCCAACCCGAGCTTGATGATATCTATGTAAATAGTTTTAGCGGCAAGTTCGAGTATAATATCAAGGATTTGAATATTTCGCCAATCGACTTGAGTTCTTTGCCCGATTTCCTAAACCAAACAGGAACGAAAATACGCCTTGAATATCCGCACATATACCTCTCAATCATGAATCCTCTGAACAAATATGGTATTGGATTTAAGAGTGGTCTGGAAATGACGGCTGTTAATGGAGAAGCAACATGGTCAACTGAACCTGATGAACTGATAGAGCTGACGGCCACAAGTCAAGATTCTGACGGTAATTATCTCCCTAACAATATTCTTTTGGCTCCCAAACAGCCCGAACACTATTACGAGGGGTACACTAATCTTGATTTTATTAAGTTCTCTGGCCTTAAAGATATTCTTGCTGAAACAGGCGAAAGTATCCCACGCTCTATTGAGGTCAGTCTCATTGATCCCAAGATGCCTATACAAAAGGTTAATGGTTTCCACTTAGGAGAAGATCTCGATGCGGTAGAGGGTTCATACACATTCTATGCACCGCTGCAACTGTCAGATGGTTCTGTCATTGCATATACTGACACTATCGACGGCTGGAACGACGAGGACGTAGATGCTATAACAATTTCAAAGGTTGTTTTGGAGTTTGATGCAACTACTGATTTGCCTTATGAGGTTGTTTTATCCATTGTCCCGATTAATGCAAAGGCTGCGGAGATTGCTAAATGTGAACCGATAACGCTTGAGGCAAATGCCAAGAACCAGCATGTGCCACTTATCATAGATGGCGAAATCAAGCACCTTGACGGAATCAAGATTAAGGCTAAAGTAACCAGTCAAAGCACTGATGCGATGAGCCCTGACATGAATCTGATAGTGAAGAATAGCAAATTGACACTGACCGGATACTACGAGAAAGAACTGTAAGCCCAATATAACTAATCATAACAAAGATAATAATATTATGAAAAATATAAAATCGATTATGGCGGTTGCAGTTCTGGGACTTGCCACGACTGCCACAGCGCAGAATCTTAATTCCGGTTATTTCAACGATGGTTATCTTTATCGCCACGAGCTTAACCCCGTGTATGGCAACTCGCAGAACTATGTTGCGATGCCTGGTATCGGTAACTTCAATTTTGGGTTTAATAGTAGCTTGGCGGTGGACGATATTCTATACAACGTAGATGGTCGTACGGCGTTATTCCTCAATCCCAAGGTTGATGCAGACCAATTCCTCAAGAATATCGACAGTAAGAATCGCATTTCCGAAAATCTAAAGCTTCAGTTATTTGGTGCCGGCTTCAAAGCGTGGGGAGGCTACAATACTGTCGAACTTAATGTTCGCCAAAACTTGTATCTTAACATACCAGGCGCATTGTTTGAACTTGCTAAGAAAGGACTCGAGAATAAAGTCTACGACCTAAGCAACTTAAACGCCCATGCCGATGCTTATGGAGAAATTGCCCTCGGACATAGCCGCCAAATCAACGACAGATTACGGCTCGGCGCCAAGGTTAAAGTGTTGCTCGGTATTGCTAACATCAATGCCGACGTTCAAAAGGCGCGCCTCGAGCTCAAAGAAAACACTTATGTCGGCACTACGTCTGCAACAATGCAAACGAGCATAAATAGTATGCGTTATGAAACAAAAACCACTATGCGTGGCCCAGAAGGCGATCAAACCAAACATACCTACGTGAATGGCTTTGATGACCTATCTTTCGGCGTTGCAGGTATGGGTCTCGCCTTTGATTTAGGTGTAGAATACAAAATCACAGACAATCTCAAGGCTTCTGCCGCCCTGCTGGACTTAGGTTTCATTAATTGGAAGAATTGTTTTGAAGCATCAACCAATGGAGAACACTCCGTCAGCACCGACAGGTATGTCTTCAACATAGATGACGATATGCCCAACTCGTTTGATAATGAGCTCGACAGGCTGACTGAAGGCCTTGCCGATTTATACGAGCTGCAAGACAATGGCGACATTGGCGGTGTAACCAAAGCACTCTATGCCACATTAAATCTGGGTGTGGAATACACTCCTGAATTTTATAATAAACTGAAATTTGGTGTCATCAACAACACGCGTCTTGCAGGCAAATATACATGGACAGATTTCCGCCTCTCGGCCAATGTCTCTCCTCTAAAGTGTTTTTCTGCATCGGCCACCGTCTCTGCGGGTACTTATGGCACGAGTTTCGGCTGGTTGTTGAATGTACACCCTACAAGCTTTAATCTTTTCTTAGGAATGGACCATACACTCGGGAAATTAGCTAAACAAGGGGTACCACTCTCTGGTCGTGCCCAAGTGAGTCTTGGTATAAACGTCCCATTCGGGAAGCAATAAATCTCAGACATTAAATAATCTCTAATCAGTGCAGGCGAAATCTCGTCAGCGCTTATTAGAGATTATTTAGTATCTTATATACCTCTTTGTCGTGGACGCAGGATTTATTCGCGTGCGCGCCGTAACAAATGTAGTAGAAGTTGTTACTAAATGTCGTGTATCTTGCAGAATCGACGACTATTAGTGGTAGGAAAAGTCGTGTAGACTAGCAGCTAGTACGACTTTTGTCGCTGTCCGCACGACATTAGAAAAAGTTTTGACGCGCTTTATTAGTGGCATGTACGACATTTAATTTATGATACACGATGTTTGATATGCGCTGAGCGCGATAGTATCTCACTTTTTGCTGATAGTATAAGAGTTAATTGAATTTTTATGAGAAATGTTTGTGAAAACGCGAGAGAAATAGTATCTTTGCCGTTGATCCTCCTTGTATATTATCGTGCGTGGGAGGGTAAGTGTAAGAATGTTAGTAAGTTAAAACTTAATATATGAGTGTGAAACGGAATTTGTTATTGCTAATATTGATGTTTGCATTTTCCGCCATGGCTAAGAGCCAGAATAATGTGGCGGTAAAGACAAACCTGCTATACGATGCAGCAGCAAATGCAAACCTGGGGTTTGAAGTTGGATTGGCGTCTCATTGGTCGGCAGAATTGACTGGCGATTTTAATCAGTGGACGATAAATGATCATAAATGGAAGCATTGGCTTGTTCAGCCAGAGGTGCGTTATTGGTTCTGCGAGCGCTTTGTGAAGAGTTTTGTTGCGCTTCATGCCATTGGTGGCGAGTATAATGTTGGCAATGTTCCCATTGATGGCAAGTTTATTGGCTCCGACTTCTCAAAGTTGAAGCATAATCGTTATCAGGGCTGGGGACTTGGTGCAGGCTTGGCCTATGGTTACGCGCTCCCGTTGAATCGCTCATGGAATATGGAGTTTGAATTAGGTTTTGGTTATATATATTTTGATTATGACAAGTATAATTGCTCTGGCTGCGGAAAGAAAATAGAGAGCGACGACCATCATTATGTCGGGCCGACTAAATTAGCTGTTAATCTGGTTTATGTGTTTTAATAGGGAGGGACATATTTATGAAAATAACAATATATAATAAAGGTATAACGCTGTTTGCAATGCTGGTATTACTTGCAACGACAGCTTCGTCGCAACAATTATTGCTAACACAACGCACAACGGCAAAAGATGCTACGGTATGCGGCCTGCCCGTTTCCGAAATAAAAATAAAACGCAACGCAGAATTGATGGCGCTGGCCATGAATATGAAACTCGCCGACTATAATATGCACGGAGACCGTGCGTCGATATTCTATCCAGTGCTTAAAAACGGCGAAGATTCACTTGTGTTCGACCCAGTGGGGCTTTATGGCAGAACACGATACATACAATATTTGCGTTATAACGAGCAACCGATAGGCGGCGACAATGAAATGTCGTATAAATACGTGCTTCGACCAGAAGAGATAGCCTATGTGCAGGCCGTTCCGTACTCAGAGTGGATGAATGGTGCTACATTGTATATGCGCCGTAACGATTATGGCTGTTGTAGCACGTTGCTTGATGAAAAGTATGAGCCATTAGCTGCGTGGCGCGAAGTTGGCTATACGCCGGTATACCATTTCGTTGCTCCAGTGATAGGTACAGAAAATGGTGTGAAAGAGAAAGTACGTGAGTTGTCAGGGCGAGCATACATAGACTTCCCCGTAAATATGACAGACTTGTATCCTAATTATCGAAATAACCCCACAGAGTTGGCTAAGATTATTGCAACGATTGATTCTGTGCGTAATGATAAGGATATAACCGTTAGACGTATCACTATTAAGGGTTGGGCATCGCCCGAGAGCCCCTGGGAAAATAATGCCCGCTTAGCTAAGGGGCGTACCGCCACCTTAAAACAGTACGTCCAGAACCTATACAATTTTCCCCACGACTTTATTGAAACCGATTACTACCCAGAAGATTGGTTTGGCTTGCGTGATTTTGTTGAAATGTCTAATTTAGAGCACAAGAACGAAATTCTCGCAATTATTGACGATTCTTCTTTAGATCCCGACCCTAAAGAAGACAAGCTAAAGAAGACTTATCCTGACGAATATCGTTTTTTACTTGCGACGATTTATCCTGCGCTCCGTCATTCGGACTATACGATAGAGTACATTGTTCGTCAGTTCACTGACCCGAGCGAAATTCGCAAGGTGATGCAGACAGAGCCGCAGAAGTTGTCGTTGGAAGAGTTTTATCTGCTTGCTTCTACGCTGAAGTCTGGTAGTGAGGAGTATAAAGAAGTGTTTGAAATCGCTGTTCGCATGTATCCGAACGATGAGTTGGCAAATCTTAACGCGGCTAATTCGGCAATGCAGCACAGCGACTTGGTAAAAGCTGAGAAATATTTGAGTAAAGTTGGCGAAAATGACGAAGCGACCTATGCTCGTGGCATTTATGCTGCGCTGACGGAGGATTATAACAAGGCGATGGAGCTTTTCCGCGAGGTGGAGAATAATCTCCCCGACGCAAAGGCTGCTTTGCAGGTAATTAGAGAACTGACAAATTAACATATAAAAATAACAATGAGAGGAAGGTTCTCCGTTCTCAAGGAACTAAATGTTTCTCTCGCAATGATTGAAGATGTGGTTATGTTAAGGTTTGCTAAACAAGTTATACTTACGTCTCTGGCTGTTGTTTTTGCGCTCACTTTTGTTTCGTGCGATGACAAGATGTTTGAAAGTGAAGGCGATTGCGAGGTAACGCATATCGTGCGGTTTCGTTATGATCTCAATCTAAAGTGGGCAGATGCGTTTCCGTCGGAGGTTAATTCCGTGAACTTGTATGTGTTTGACAGCAACGGTGTCTTTGTGAAGGAGTATCTTGGCCGAGGTGAGGATCTGACGAGTCCGGATTATTGCATCACGCTTGATTTGCCTGTGGGCGATTATAAGTTTGTGGCATGGTGCGGTTTAGAGAATGATGGTGTCGAGATGAAGTCCTTTACAGTACCGCAGCCTGTGGCTGGTGTAACGATGATAGAAGAGCTTACCTGTGCGCTTAACACCAAGCGTGCGGCGCTTAGATCCAGTGAAGATGATACTATTGAGTATTCAGACGAGAGGTTAAACTTCCTCTACCATGGTTATATGGAGGTAAGCATAGTTGATGACCACGACGGCCAGACGTTTGAACACGTGATGTATCTTACAAAGAATACTAATCATGTTAGGATCATCCTTCAGGAATTAACGGGGGACGGCATGGACAAAAATGACTACGAGTTCACGATTGAAGATACCAATGGTTTTATGGAGTATAACAATGAATTGCGTGGCAGTAGCGTGGTTACTTATAAGCCGTGGAATCAAGACTCTGACGAACTCGGCGTTGGCAAAGACGAGGCCGAGACGGGATTGCAGTATGTGAGAGGTGTTTATGCTGATCTTACTTTGGGGCGAATGATGGCGTCTCACAAGAATGACATGATGCTGACTATCCGTAACACAAAGACGCAGAAAGTGATCGCTCGCGTGCCAATCCTGCAATATGCGCTGTTGTCAAAGGACTATTACGAGGAGGCTTACAAGCATAAGATGGTTAACGACCAAGAATTTCTCGATCGAGAGGACGAGTATGTCCTGACTTTCTTCCTTAAGGGGGGGGAGTGGGAGAAATCGGTTATTCTGATTCATTCTTGGCGCGTGGTGTTGCATGACTATGACTTAGGGGCTTAAACGAATAGCAAGTTTGAAGTAAAGAAAGTCTTTCTATAACTACTTATGAGCGATGGCAAACAGATTATGTTTGCCATCTTTTTTTATTTCCTCTATTATGTTGCGAGAAATGTCGTGCGGGCGAAATTTATTCGCGTGCTCGTCGGATAAAATGTCGTGGATTTTCGACAGAATGTCGTTGATGTTTAATAATTCATATATGAAGTCTCGGAAATTTATATATGAATTTTTGAGAATTTGCATATGATTTTCTGAAAATTCATATATGATTTTTTGCGCGGAAAGGCTCTAAAATCCGGCGCGCACGACCTTTCTGCACGCAAGATGGGGGTAAGCTACAGAAAGTAGGGAATTATATGCGGGCAGAACCTGCGGAGCAGCAAGAAACAGGCGTTACGCCTGTCGTAAAACGCGAAAAGTGAGTGTTTGTGCATAAAATGAGGCGTTTTTGCGATATTTCGGTAGATTTCTTTGGTTTTTCTGTACATTATTCATAATTTTGCCTTGTTCGTGGCATGGGTGTAACCATGCCGCGCAGGAGAAACGAGGACTCTAATACTACAAAACCTAAAACCTCGCGAAGTATAGGTTAATCGTCAACGAATTTATGGCCGAACAGAAAATGCCTACGATTGAAGAGGTGTTCTCTTGGATGAGAAAACTCTATGATGAGAGCTATTCGGGGCTGACGGCGCTCGAAAAGAGCGAGCAGCACATGTATGGCACGATGGTTACTACGCCTAATGACAAGAAGTTTATCGTGCGTATGCTCGATGAGACCAGTCAGATTAGGGATAGAGAGAAGTTGGCGGCGCGAGTGAAAGACCTTATCGACCAATATGGCATTCCTAAGTTCCTCGGCTCGGGCGACAGGGTGCTTTTCAAGATGTATCAGTCGTTTGCTTACAAGCCGCTCTTCAACTGGGCTGCCGTGCCTATCATCAAGTGGAGGCTGCGCAGGGATACTTCGCGCGTGATTATTGATGCGGCGCGTCCGCGCTTGACCAAGCATCTCGCCACGCGATTTGACCAGAATATAGGGCAGAATGTGAATCTGCTGGGCGAGGTAGTGGTCGGCGACGGCGAGGCTGACAAGCGTTACTACTCTTATCTCGAGGCTCTCAAGGAGCCGGACATCACTTATATCTCGGTAAAAATCTCGGGAATCTATGCGCAGACTCATGCGCTCAACTATAAGGAGGCTTTCCCCGAGCTGGTGCGCCGTATGTCGGAGTTGTATCAGGCGGCGATCGACAATCCTTACACTGACGCCAACGGTGTGAAACGCGCGAAGTTCATTAACCTCGATATGGAGGAGTATAAAGATGCGCATCTGACCATGAGGGTGTTTAAGCATACTCTTTCGTTGCCGCAGTTTAAGAATTATGAGGCGGGCATTGTGGTGCAGGCCTACCTGCCCGATGCTTGGGACTTCCAGAGCGAGCTTCTGGAATTTGCGCACGCTCGTGTTAAGGACGGCGGCTCGCCTATCAATATGCGTATCGTGAAGGGGTGCAACCTCGACATGGAGAACATCGTGAGCGACTTGCGCGGCTGGCCTAATCCCGTGCGTACCAGCAAGACGGAGGTGGATGCCAACTATCTGCACATCTTGGAGCGCGGCCTGAAGCCCGAAAATGCCAAGGTGCTGCACATCGGTATGGCGTCGCACAACTTGTTTACCATCTCTTACGCTTATCTGCTCACCCAGATGTATCAAACGCCGAAGGATTGCTTCTGTTTTGAGATGCTCGAGGGTATGGCCAACCACATCTGGCGCGCTCAGAAAAAAATCGGCAACCATGTGATTCTCTATACGCCTGTGGTGAAGAAGGAGCACTTCCTTAACGCTATCTCTTACCTCGTGCGGCGCATGGACGAGAATACTGCGCCAGACAACTTCCTGACTCACTCCTTCTCGCTCAAGCCGGACACCAAAGAGTGGAAGGAATTGGAACAGCAATTTATTGAAGCATATAATATGAAAGACACTATCACACACATTCCGACCCGTGTGCAGGATCGCAACAAGCCTTACATCGGGCAGGAGCCGCAAGATGAGATGATAAACGAGCCGGACACGGATTTCGACCGCGAATGCAACCAGGAGTGGGTTGAAAAAATCTTTGCCAAGTGGAAAAGCGACGGCCAGATGACCGGTCAGAAATCGGAGTGGGGCGAATGGAAGCCCGGCGACCTGCTGCCCACTCAGATCGGCGCGGAACTGGTCTACAACGACGACCGTGCAAAATACTTCGACCGCTCGCAAGAGGGCGATGTGATTGTCTGCGAAATGTCGCGCGCCAATAAGGAGCAGACCGAACAGATTCTGAACATCGCCGAGCAGGATAAGGGCGGCTGGCGCAACACTACTGTGGAGGAGCGCCACCGGATAATGTATCGTGCCGCCAATATCTTGGGCGAGATGCGCGCAGACCTCAACGGTTGCATGTGTGCGATCACGGGCAAGACTGTGGAGGAAGGCGATGTGGAGGTGTCGGAGGCTGTCGACTACTGTCGTTTCTACACCACGACGATGAAGAAATATGAGGCGCTGACTGACATCGAGATGAAGGCTAAAGGCTCCGTGCTGGTGCTCTCGCCGTGGAACTTCCCCTGCGCTATCCCCTGCGGCGGCGTGGTTGCGGCTCTGGCGTCCGGCAATACTTGTATTCTGAAGCCTGCTACGGTGGCTGCGCCAGTGGCTTGGTTGTTTGCCAAGGCTTTCTGGGAGGCCGGTGTGCCCAAAGAGGCGCTGCAGGTGGTGATTACCGACCGCGAGGCAACTCCGCTGCTCACTTCGTCGCCTGTAATAAAGCATATTATCCTCACCGGCGGAACCGAGACGGCGCAAAGCATCGCTCACGCCAATCCGCGCAAACCGCTCTCCGCTGAAACCGGCGGCAAGAATGTGATGATTCTCTCTGCCAAGGGCGATCGCGACCACGCAATCATGAATGCGTGCCGCTCCGCCTTCGGAAATGCAGGACAGAAGTGCTCGGCGTGCTCCATTCTGCTGGTGGAACGCTCGGTGTACAATGATCCCGAATTTTTCGACAAGCTTAAGGACTGCGCCTCCTCGCTTAAGGTGGGCGGCGTATGGAACTCGGGCAATATCGTGGGCCCGATGATCACGAACCGTAACGATAAGTTGGAGCAGGCTTTCCAATTGGAAGAGGGAGAACAGTGGTTGATAGCACCCGAGTTTGTTGATGAAAAACGATATATACTCAAGCCGACGATTAAGTATGGAGTGAAGCCGACTTCCTACACATTCCGCACCGAATTGTTTGCTCCGCTGTTGGCGGTAACGCCGTTCGACACGCTGGAGGAGGCCGTGGCGTTGGTGAACAGCCTCGACTATGGCTTGACATCGGGCTTGCAGTCCCTCGACGAGCAGGAACAGAAATACTGGAAGAACAATGTGCAGGCCGGCAACCTCTATATAAATCGCGGTATCACAGGTGCTATCGTCAACCGCCAGCCTTTCGGCGGCATGAAGCTCAGTGCGTTCGGCCCGGGCTTGAAAGCAGGCGGCCCCAACTATTGTGCGCAATTTATGAACATTACTGATTGCGCCGGCTCGACCACAGACTACAAGGCGTCCTATGCAGAATGGTATGAGAAGGAGTTTAAGCACGCCCGCAACATTCAGCCTAATATTCGCGGCGAGCAAAACATCTTCCGCTACCTTCCTCTGAAGAATGGCATGGTGCTGCGTCTGTTCGGCGACGAGACTATAGAACAGATAGAGATGGTTCAACTCGCAGCCAAGACGGTAGGCACACCGTTGGTCATCTCTGCTGACGCCGACAACGCCATAGCTTCCCAAATCAAGGGCGAAGTGAAGCGCGAGAGCCTCACTCAGTTCTGCGATGCTATGGGGCAATACGACCGCGTCCGCACTGTCTCTGCCAATGTGCCCGATGAGGTGTTTGAGGCGGCTGCCCGATGCGATATGTACATCGCTCAAGCTGCGCCCGTGAAGAATGGACGCATAGAGCTGGCTCATTACATTCAGGAGCAGTCGATTGCCAACGAGTATCACCGTTATGGCTCGCAGATCGAGGTGCCGGAAATAGAATAGGCGCATTTTCCATTGTTTTGATATAAAGGGTTAGTAAGGTTGCGTCGGCTTAAGTGGCCGGCGCAACTTGTTTTTGTGCCGTGAAGTGGGCTGATTATCCTCAATGTGTCGAGATAGGCGGCAAAATTGTGGCTGTTTGCCGATTTTATCCTAACTTTGCGTCAAAACTGATAGTTCCGAAATGACTGACTATAAGCAATTCTTACTCGACAACCTGCGTTCAGTGCCGGATTTTCCGAAGAAAGGTATCAATTTTCGCGATATAACATCTTGGTTTATTAACCCTGAGTGTGTAGAGGTGATGACGCAGTGCCTCGTTGAGCGGTATAGCAATCAAGGCATAACTAAAATCGTGGCTCTTGAGTCGCGTGGATTCCTGATGGGCTCTATTCTGAGCCGTGAGCTGCACGCCGGATTGGTGCTGGCGCGCAAACCGGGGAAACTGCCCGTTGCTTGCGTTTCCGAGAGTTATGAAAAGGAATACGACACGGACTCTATAGAAATGGCTTGCGATGCTATAACCGCCGATGACACTGTGCTGATTCACGACGACCTGCTTGCCACCGGCGGCACGGCTCTGGCTGCCTATAACATCGTCAAACGGTTTAATCCTAAGCGCATTATGCTCTCTTTTCTCATCGAACTGACCGATGAGGGGCTGCATGGGCGTGATGTGTTCCCCGATGGTGTGGAGCTTAAGGCTCTATTAACCATTTAGATACAGCAAAGCTGATGATTTTGTGAGACTGCGGTACGGGAAAATAGATGTAACCTGTAGGAAAAAAGAAAGAAGGTATTAGTTTTTTGTCAATTAAATAATTATGTCTTATATTTGCCAAATAAAATAGTAAAAACCATAACTAAAAAACTAGTAATATGAAAAAGACATTACTCTTTTTGAGTATTATGCTGACTATTTTTACTGGTCAGGTGTTTGCAAATAATGACGACATCACTGGTAACAAGCGTTACACGGTAACTGTAAGCACGAACGAAGGTGGTGAAATTGAAATCGAAGGTACTGGTGTTGTCTCCCGCAATACTATAGTCTCTGCGACTATTAATACAGGCGAGAATGTGATTCTCATCATTACTGCCAATGAGGGCTATAAACTCACTGCGTTTTATATTGACGGCGACGATGAGCTGGAAGATGTTGATGAAGATGGTTTCTATACTATTACAGCTCTGACAAAGAACGTTTCTATAAATGCTATTTTTGAAGAAGATGTTGTGGGAGATGTCAATGGTGATGGCGTTGTCAGCGTTGCTGATGTCAATGCGTTGTATAGCTACATCATCGACGGCGAAAATTCGGGCTATACTGCCGAGGTGGTCGATGTAAATGGCGACGGTAGTGTTACTACTGCTGATGTGGTGGCTATTTACGAAATTATCGCTGGTAAAGAATAATCCTTTCGCGAAATTATAAACAAGATGAATTGGGTAGGCTCAACAACTGAGCCTACCCAATTTTATTGAGTTGCGATTGATTAGCAAAGCGTCGATTTCTCTATGTTGCGAATTATCGTTATCTTTGCACCCTATATATAATAAGGTTCGTATGCGCGCGTTAATAAAGTGTAGTCTGACTCTTTGCGTGCTGTTGGCAATGGTGCTGACGGCTCGCGGCGGTGTTGACTCCGTTGCCGCCGACCTGCGAGCTAAGGAAGCGGCACTTACGGCACGGCAACGCGTTATGCGTGATAGCATTGGTAGTATTGTGCGCCAGCAGATGGTCAATACTGCCAACAGTAGCCGCGCACAAGGCGACACGGTGGGCAATTCGCGCCTTCGCGTTTCGCTTTTGACCTGTGGCCCCGGCAGTGAGATTTATGAGTATTACGGTCATTCCGCTATCCGTGTGCAACGGACGGACAGCTCTGCGCTGGATGTGGTATTCAACTACGGTGTGTTCGATTTCAACTCCGGAAACTTCGCTCTACGCTTTGCTTTGGGACATACCGACTATATTTGTGCCGAGCAGAAGACTGCAGAGTTCGTGGAGCACTATCGTCGGAAGGGAATCTATATAGATGAGCAAGTTCTCAATGTCTCGCAGCGCGAGGCGCAGCGTTTATATGACGCTCTGGTGGAGAATTGTCGCCCCGAGAACTGCGTTTATCGCTATAATTTCTTCTTTGATAATTGTGCGACACGAGTTCGCGACAAGATAGAGGATTGTTTGGAGGGAAAGCTGCGATATCCTGAGCGTCCCACAGAGCGTAGTCTGCGCGATGCGGTGCATTTTTATAGCCACAACTATCGTTGGGCAACTTTTGGACAGGATTTGCTGCTGGGCAGTGAGGCTGATATTCCGGCAACAGGGCGCGAGCTTCAGTTTGCTCCACTTATTATGGAGCAGGATTTCGCTCAGACGCTGATTTTAGACCAAAGTGGTATGGTTCGTCTCTTTGCGGCTGAGAAGCAACGACTTCTTGAGGGTCGTTACGACCCCTCTGTGTCGGCAAGCGGTACTTCGCTAAGTTCGGAGGTGCTTTCTCCGCTGGCAGTGATGGTATATTTGCTTCTCTTGGTGCTTGTTTTGGGCATTTGGGAGTGGCATAAAGGGCGCATAGTGTGGATTGTGGACAGCGCGTTGCTCATTATGCAAGGCATGGGTGGCATAATCGTTGCTTTCCTCTACTTTTTCTCCACTCATCCCACGGTTGGTAGCAATGTCCTTGTTTGGGTGCTCAATCCGTTGCCGCTTTTAGGGCTTTACTGGCAGATTAAGGGCGGCCGGACGCGGTGTTATTGGTATTATCACGCAGTAGCGCTCGTTGTGCTGGCTATTTTTCTCGTGGCGCTGCCGCAAAGTACGCAATATGTCAGTCCTGCAACCAAGGTGATGCTGATTACGCTGCTTCTGCGTAACATTATCAATGTTGCGGTGTTTCTTAAGAACAAGCGTCGCAAGTAAACAAACGCTAAAGTAAACAATAAAAATATGAAAACCAAGTCTGGTCTGCATTCCCTGCTTGTTGAACAGTTGCACGAGCTCGTAAGATGTGCTCCGCTGCTGGCAATGGTAATTCTTGTGGGCATAGAGACACAGGCTGAGACTCGTAAACCGCGCATCGTGGTCAATATAACTGTCGACGGCTTGCGTAGCGATCTTATTGATGCGTTTTCCTCCCTTTACGACGGTGGCGGTTTCCGTCTGCTTATGGAAAAAGGGCGCGTGTTCAGTAATGCGGAGTATCCCAACGACAATCTTAATCGCGCGTCCTCGATAGCAACCCTTTCTACTGGCACAGTTCCTTACGACCACGGGATTATTGATGTCCAATGGCTCGATCGTAACACGCTGCGCCATGTTTATTGCGTGGAGGACGCGGTTTTTCGCGGTCTTAACACAACAGAGCAGTATTCTCCCAGCAATTTGAGCGTTTCCACCATTGCCGATGAGCTCAAAGTGGCAACGAAAGGTGCGGCGATTGTTTATTCCTTCGCTCCCACTGGCGATGCTGCCGTGCTTAATGCAGGTCATGCCGCCGATGGCGCATTTTGGCTCGATCGGCATAGTCATCAGTGGGTCAGCACATCTTATTATGGCGACGAGATGCCGACTTGGATTAACGCCATTAACAGTCGCACGCAGAGTGGGGCGCAAACGGCGCTCGTCGATGTCAATCGCATTGTCGGCGATATGGTAGAGTCCTGTTTCAAGTACACGACTATCGGCAATGACGAGATTCCGGACTATCTCGCGCTCACTCTTACGGCATTGCAACCTAATCAGGAGGCATCGCAAATCTATTGTAACCTCGACGAGATTATCGGAAATATCATCACGACCACAGAATCCAATGTGGGGCAGGATAATGCGCTCTTCATCTTTACCTCTACCGGCACCGCCGAGGAAGAAATAGTCGATCTTGATGAATATCGCATCCCGACGGGCAATTTTTACATCAATCGCACGGCGAATTTGCTCAACATGATGTTGATGGCGGTCTACGGGCATGGCAGTTATGTGGAGGCCGTTTCCGGAAATCAGATTTACCTCAATCGTAAGCTCGTCGAGGAGAAACAGCTCAACATGAGCGAAGTCTTTGACCGCTGTCACGATTTATTATTGCAAAGCGAAGGCGTCAAGGATGCCTATTCCGCGCAGCGATTGCTTCAGGGCGCGTGGACTCCTGCCATCAGCAAACTGCGTAATAGTTACAACACGCGTTTGTCGGGCGACATCGTGGTGCAGGTTGCCCCCGGTTGGCATATAGTTAACGAGGACGATAACTATCGCAAGCTCGTGCGCGAATCGTGTGTCAATTTCCCCATTATAATTTACGGACTTGGAGTGCAGCCCGGGCTCGTCGAGACACCTGTCAGCACTGACTGCATAGCTGCCACTCTTGCCAGCGTTATGCGCATTCGCGCCCCCAACGCTTGTCGCAGCAAGGCGCTGCCAATCTTCGCCGAGACGGCAAAATAACACGACGAGAAATAAGACATAAATCAGAAAAAAACACATAACAATGAACATAGTAAATATATTGACCAAAATCTTCGGCAACAAGTCCTCTCGCGATATGCGGGAGATACAGCCCATCGTCGAGCAAATCAAGCAGGCGTATGAAAATATCGACCGCCTGACCAACGATGAGCTTCGTGCCAAGACAAAGGAAATCCAGCATCAGGTACAGCACTGCGCCGACAATCTGAAACAGGAAATCCAGAGCATTAAAGCCAAGATAGAGACACTGCCTATCGAGGAACGCGAGAGTCACTTCAACCATATCGACAAGTTGGAGAAGGAAGTGCTTGATCGTATGGAGGTAGAGTTAAACATTGTCCTTCCCGAGGCGCTGGCAGTCATCAAGAGCACAGCGCGCCGCTTTGCCGAGAACGAGGATGTCGTCGTTACGGCAAACGACTTCGACCGCGAGTTGGCAATCACCCACGACTTTGTGGATATTGACGGCGACAATGCCATCTATCACAACCGCTGGATAGCAGGCGGCAACGAAACCGTATGGAACATGGTGCACTACGATGTGCAACTCTTCGGCGGTGTCGTTTTGCATCAGGGCAAGATTGCGGAGATGGCTACTGGCGAAGGAAAGACCCTCGTCGCCACCCTTCCGGTCTTCCTCAACGCACTGACCGGCAACGGCGTCCATGTCGTTACCGTCAACGATTACCTTGCCAAGCGCGACTCCGAGTGGATGGGTCCGCTCTACATGTTCCACGGCCTCAGCGTAGACTGTATTGACAAGCACCGCCCCAATTCAGAGGAGCGCCGCCGAGCTTATCAGGCCGACATCACCTTTGGTACCAACAACGAGTTCGGTTTTGACTACCTCCGCGACAATATGGCCACTGCGCCGCAAGATTTAGTGCAGCGCGCCCATAATTATGCCATCGTCGACGAGGTGGACTCCGTGCTCATCGACGATGCTCGCACTCCGCTCATCATTTCCGGCCCCGTGCCGCAGGGCGAAGACCAGATGTTCGAGCAGTATCAGCCCCTTATCCAGAGCCTCTACGAGGTGCAGCGCAAATATGCCACTCAACTCCTTTCCGAAGCCAAGCAGCTCATAGCCAGCACCGACAAGAAGCAGCAAGAGCAAGGCTTCCTCCAGCTTTTCCGCTCTCACAAGGCACTTCCCAAAAACAAGGCGCTCATTAAATTCCTTTCCGAGCCCGGAATTAAAACCGGAATGATTAAGACCGAGGAGATTTACATGGAGAACAACAACCGCCGTATGCCGGAAGCTGTGGAGCCGCTCTATTTCGTGGTCGATGAGAAGCAGAAAAGCGTGGAGCTCACCGATAAAGGTAACGACTGGTTGGCGAATGCCGTCAAGAACAACACCCTCTTCGTGTTGCCCGACATAGCCAGCGAGCTCTCTGCCCTCGAGGGCGACCAGACGCTCAGCAACGAGGAGCGTCTGGCAAAGAAAGACGAGCTCATGGCAGATTATGCTGTCAAGTCCGAGCGCGTGCACACCATTCTCCAGCTCTTGAAGGCGTACACCATGTTCAATATCGACGACGACTATGTCATCATGGACGGGCAGGTCAAGATTGTAGACGAACAGACAGGCCGCATCATGGAAGGTCGCCGCTGGAGCGACGGCCTGCATCAGGCAGTAGAGGCTAAGGAACATGTTAAGGTCGAAGCCGCCACTCAGACCTTCGCCACCATCACATTGCAGAACTATTTCCGCATGTATCACAAGCTCGCCGGCATGACGGGTACCGCCATCACCGAGGCGGGCGAGTTCTGGAACATTTATAAGCTCGATGTCGTAGAGATTCCCACCAACAAGCCTATCGCGCGCAAGGATCTCAACGACCGTGTCTACAAAACCAAGCGCGAGAAATACAACGCCGTGATAGACGAAATCGCCGCCATGCGCGATGCCGGCCGCCCCGTCTTGGTCGGCACCACTTCCGTTGAAATATCCGAGCTCCTCAAGCGAATGCTCGACCTCCGCCACATCCCCTGTCAAGTGCTCAATGCCAAACTACATCAAAAGGAGGCCGACATCGTGGCGCAGGCAGGTCAATCCTCCACCGTAACCATCGCAACCAACATGGCAGGCCGCGGAACCGACATCAAACTCTCCGATGAGGTCAAGGCAGCCGGCGGTTTGGCCATCATCGGCACCGAGCGCCACGAGAGCCGCCGAGTAGACCGCCAGCTGCGCGGTCGTTCCGGCCGTCAGGGCGATCCGGGCAGCTCAGTCTTCTTCGTTTCGCTCGAAGACCAGCTCATGCGCCTCTTCGCCGCCGAGCGAATTTCCAAAATCATGGATCGCTTGGGTCTCAAAGAGGGAGAAGTTATCGAGTCGCCCATCATAAACAAGTCCATCGAGCGAGCTCAGAAGAAGGTTGAAGGAAATCACTTCGGCGTCCGCAAACACCTGCTCGAGTACGACGATGTGATGAACAAGCAGCGCACAGTCATCTACGAGAAACGCCGCCACGCACTCATGGGCGAGCGTATAGGAATGGACATCAGCAACATGATTTGGGACAGATGTCTCACCATCATCGACCAAAACGACTACGCAGGCTGCCGGCGCCGTTTCCTTGAGGTCATGGCTATGGAAGTTCCTTTCAGCGAGGCAGAATTTAACGGCGGCATCAGTCGCGACGCCCTCTACGAGCAGGCATTCCAAGGCGCAATGGCACATTTCCATCGCCGCGTAGACCGTATGGCGGAGATTGCCACACCGATTATCAAGCAAGTCTACGAAAACGAGGGCGACCGTTACGAACGCATCGCCGTGCCCATCACCGACGGCAAGCGCGTCTATAACATTGCCGTGCCGCTCAAAGAAGCAGTGGACACCGAGGGCAAATCGCTCGTCAAGCAGTTTGAGAAATCCATACTCCTGCAGATTATTGACGACGAGTGGAAAGAGAACCTCCGCAATCTCGACGATTTGAAGCACTCCGTGCAAAATGCCAGCTACGAGCAGAAAGACCCGCTCGTTATCTTCAAATTGGAGAGTGCCACTCTCTTTGACAGTATGATTAACAAAATCTACGATCGCGTTATCAGCATTCTGATGCGTTGCCAGATACCGATGCGCGACCCCGAGCAGGTGCAGCAAGCCGCTCCCGAGCGCCGCGTGCCACAGCCGCAGTACACCGAGAGCCGCACCGACATGACTAACCCCGAGCAGCGTGCAGCCGCCCAACACGACACTCGCGCTCAAGGTCCCGTGCAGCCGGTGGTTAAGGACAAACTGCCGGGTCGCAACGACCCCTGCCCTTGCGGCAGCGGCAAGAAATTTAAGAACTGCCACGGCAAGGGAGTGATTTAGCACCTTCGCCCACTG
>JAFLUU010000140.1 GCA_022508585.1 Prevotellaceae bacterium
AAACCTTATAAGAATTCCCGGAAATTTATATAAGAATTTTTGAAAATTCTTATAATATTTTTTCATTTTTCACGACATTTCTACGCGCGTCGAGGCCCAAAAATCGCGCGTGGAGGCCTATATTTAAGATGCGCACGCTATTAAAAACAAGTTGAACAACAAAAAATCCCCTGCTCACGACATTTCTGTGTCAAAAGCAGGGGATAAGAAAAATTTAAATTAAGAAATCTCGTCGCGGTATCGGCTTAACAGATACTGACCTTTACTATCGGTAAAGCGGCCAAAACGAACGGATCGGGTAGGGCAGTGGTGATAGCAGGCAAGACAGCCGGTGCAGTTACCATGCCATTCTATATTGTCCGTCAGCGTGATATTATGCAAAGGGCAGACCTCAACACATTTGCCGCACTTGATGCAATCATCTGTGGTGCGGAAGTATTTATCGGTAACAAGGTAGCGATGAAACAGCGCGCCGAGTACCTTCGTCTTGAATTGAGCAAACGCGCCATGTTTTACGTCCATCACTATACGCCGTTGCTTAATATCTGCCGCTATATGGTCAATGCGCTCATTGAGAACGGCATATTTGTCGCGTCGCTTGCTATCGCTGTCTACTTCAAAGCCTGGCAGGCAAATATAGCTATCCGGCATTATGACAGAATAGCCTGCATCTATTCGTAGACCGATATTGGCCAAAGTCTGTGCGATATGGCGGTCGGCAATGCCGATGTCATCGCCGCAAGTTACGACAAAGTAGATATATTGATTGGAATAGTTTGTCAGCTTAAGCCGATTTATAAATGAACGAACGATATTTGGCAAACTCCAGCCGTAGATAGGAAAAACAAAACCCACTATCTCGTCAGCGCGAAGGCTGAAATTTGTCTTATTCTCGCACAACAAATTTGTAATATCGCCCAACGAATTTTCATCGAGGCGTTTTGCTAACTTTTCCGCAATAAATTCGGAGTTACCGGTAGCTGAAAAATAAAAAATCATTGCGTTTTCTCCCTTTTTAATATCTCATTACGATAACGAGCAGCAAGAATAAAATCGAAATTGCGAGCAGCACGTTCCATTTTCTCGCGCAACGTGTCTATTGTTTCATTTTCAAGCCCATAAGTAGGCTCATTTTCTGCCGCAAAACTTGTGATTTGTTGCTGTGGATTGCTGAATTGCTCCGTGTTTGTTGTTTGCAAAAGCAGGTCGTTGCCAACAGCCTTACAAATCGGTTGCGGAGTAATATTATGCTCTCTATTATAAGCCATTTGTTTACGGCGGCGGCGTTCGCTTTCATCCATAACTTCTCGCATTGCATCAGAGATCGTATCGCCGTACATAATAACCAAGCCATTAACATTGCGAGCTGCTCGTCCTGCAGTTTGAGTTAGTGAACGGGCATCGCGGAGAAAACCGCTCTTGTCGGCATCGAGTATAGCTACAAGCGAAACCTCCGGCAGATCAAGCCCTTCTCTTAACAGATTGACACCAACCAGCACATCTATCTCGCCGCGACGAAGTTTCTCAAGGATTTTAACGCGATCCATCGTATCAATATCGGAGTGGATATAATCTGCTCTAACGTCGTAATCAAGCAAATATTCCGTTAGATCCTCTGCTGACTTTTTGCTGATAGTCGTAACGAGAACGCGCTCGTCTTTTTCTGCCCGAAGTTGGATTTCTTCCATCAAATCATCGATTTGATTTTCACTTGAACGAACTACAATTTTAGGGTCAAGCAGCCCTGTTGGGCGAATGAGTTGTTCAACTACAACTCCGTCGCTTTCTTGTAACTCATATTCAGCTGGAGTTGCACTAATGTAAATTGTCTGATTAGTCATCTCCTTAAATTCATTGAACTTAAGCGGACGATTATCAAAGGCGGCAGGTAAACGGTAGCCGTATTCTACAAGATTTTCCTTGCGACTGCGATCACCGCCATACATGCCGCTTATTTGTCCTACCGTGACATGACTTTCATCGATCACAAGGAGGAAATCTTCGGGGAAAAAGTCAAGCAAGCAGTAAGGACGAGTTCCCGGTTCGCGTCCATCGAAGTAACGACTGTAGTTCTCGATACCACTGCAATAACCGAGCTCACGAATCATCTGCACATCGTAAGTAACTCGCTCATGAAGCCGCTCTGCCTCCAGCGTCTTGCCTAAATTGCGGAACTCTTCCTCCTGCGCCCAGAGATCATCTTCTATTTGCTTCGTCGCGGCCTTCGTCATTTCCGCCGAAGTAATAAATAAATTGGCAGGATAGATACGATAATCGTCGAAATCGGCGATTTTTTGGTAAGAAACATAATCTAACTCCTGTAGATCGTCAATTTCATCGTCCCAAAGGCGGATTCGCAAGATCTTGTCGGAGTAGGCGAGGGCAACATCTATAGTATCGCCCTTTACACGGAAATAACCGCGGTTGAGATCGGCATCATTGCGCACATACAAATTTTTAACCAGCTTACGCTCGATGTCATTCTTGCTGATAGTCTGACCAATATGCAGCTCGATGAGGTTTTCGTAGAAGGCATTTGGATTTCCCATGCCGTAAATACATGAAACAGAGCTGACAACAATTACATCTTTGCGCCCGGACAACAAAGCGCAGGTCGCGGAAATTCTCATCTTGTCGATGTCTTCATTTATCTGCAGCTCTTTTTCTATATATTTGCCGGTAGAGGGGATATAAGCCTCGGGCTGGTAATAATCGTAGTAGCTAACGTAATATTCCACGGCGTTGTTTGGGAAAAAATTCTTGAATTCTTGATAAAGCTGCGCCGCGAGAGTCTTATTGTGGCTCAAAACCAATGTTGGCCGCCCGACATTTTTAATTACGTTTGCAATCGTAAATGTTTTCCCGGAGCCGGTAACTCCAAGCAGCACCTGGCTCTTAGTACCATTGAGCACGCCGTCCGTTAGCTGGCGTATGGCTTCAGGTTGGTCGCCGGTAGGCTTATAGTTGGACACCAATTCGAATTCTTTCATGCTGTCTTTGCTTTGACTTGCAAATTTAATAACTATATTCCCCAAAAGCAACTAAAAGAAGAACATTTTGATTTTATTGTTACCCGTAAAGTTTTACAATAAGAAGAGCAAAGAATACTCATACAACCACTACGCGCTATTAAACATAATGTTGATTCCACAATTTATTTATAAGAAAATAAGGAAGCACGGAAGCCTCCTTGTTTTAATCGTGGATTTTGCGAGTTTAAGCGTGCGTTTCGCGTTAAATGTTTTCGCAAATATAAAAATACGACTTGATTTGCGTGAAAAACAAAACCAAGTCGTATTCTTGCGCGGAGAGAAATTTATTTTTTCGCGTCAGTACTGAGGTCTACGGTGAAGCTCTTGTATTGACCGGCCTGATTTTTAGCCTTAATCCAAAGCACGGGATCCTTAGAGTTGTTGGCGGCTTTCACAACTTCGTCGAAATCGTCGGGCGTGTTCATCTTCTTGTCATTAACTTCGAGGATAATGATACCTGTAGTTACGCCGGCTTGCTTCATCTTGCCGTCTTTGACAGATATTACGAGAAGTCCGTTGCTGAGCGCAAGCTCACGCTTTTGTTCTGCGGTGAGCGGCTTGAGAGCCACGCCGAGACTCATCGGATCGATGTCGGAAACATTTTCTGTGGTGCCCTGAATATTGCGCAAGGTGATCTGCTTGCTGTATGTCTTCTTGTTGCGCAAGTAAGTAACGGTAACTTTGTCGCCAGGGCGGTGAGTAGCGAGAATTTCCTGCATCTCGGCCATTGAATGCACGGTCTTACCGTCGATAGCCGTGATAACATCCTTCTCTTCGAGGCCTGCGTCAGCAGCTGCACCCTCTACAGGCACTTCGAGCACGATGACACCATCATTAGTGCCGAAATCAAGATCGCTGTCGTCCTTGCCTTTGTCTTTTTGCTCGTCGATATACTTGGTTAGGTCGGTGCCGCTGATGCCGAGCAAGGCGCGCTGAACAGTACCATACTTCTTAAGGTCGTCAACCACCTTATTCATAATAGTAGTAGGGATTGCAAAGCCATAACCGGAGAATGAACCGGTCTGACTGTAGAGCATGGCGTTGATACCCACCAGCTCGCCTTTAGCATTAACCAGCGCGCCGCCGGAATTGCCGGCGTTGATAGCCGCATCGGTCTGAATGAAAGACTCGACACTGTTGGCATAGAGCGAACGCGACTTGGCGCTGACGATACCCGCCGTAACAGTGCTGGTAAGGTTGAACGGGTTACCCACAGCCAGCACCCACTCGCCAAGTTTGAGCTTGTCGCTGTCGCCTATAGGTATGGCAGGCAGTCCTTCGGCCTCCACTTTGATCAGAGCGAGGTCGGTATTTTTGTCGGTGCCGATGATGCGTCCCTTGAACTCGCGCTTGTCGTTGAGCTTGACATTGATCTCGTCAGCACCCTCCACAACGTGATTGTTAGTAACAATGTAGCCGTCGGAAGAGATGATCACGCCGCTGCCGGAAGCCTTGCGCTTGGGAGTTTCCACCTGCTGCTTACGACGCTGGCCGTTGCCGAAGCCGAAGAAATCGCCGAAGAAGTCGTCAAACGGCGAATAATACTCCACTTGCTGCTGCTTGCCAGCCATAGTTACCTTGATGAATACCACAGAGTTAACAGTGTTTTCTGCAGCATAGGTCAAGTCAACCATATCGGAGGGAACACCAACTACAGAAGCTGCCTGCGCCGTAAGAACAGGCGTAAAGGCCACAAGGCAACCTAATGCCGTGCCGCCGATAAATGATGTGATTTTGTTAAGTTTCATAGTTTCAGATTGATTTACGGATTATAATAATCATTTTGCTCTGCAAAGTTACCATATACCTGCGAGAAAACCGAACAAAAGCTCAATCTAATGTCAAAAAATTGAAATCATTTAACACAAAAAAGCCCGCGTTTAAGAATACTTTAAGTTTCGTGCCGCAGGATTTAATCTTTTTTGATTACTTTTGCATCCACTTATCACACATAAAAGAGCGAGCCGGTCGGCCTGTCGCCTGCTCCGCTTACAGAAGCAGGAGGAAAGTCGGGGCACTACAGAACACTCCGCTTCCTAACGGGAAGTATTCGCGAGGATACCGCAACGCAGAAGAAAACAACCGCCTTAATATATAAATAAGGTAAGGGTGAGAACGCGAGGTAAGAGCTCACGATGCCGGTCAGTGATGATCGGGGTGTGCGTGGCGGAGAGTGAAAGTGCATGTAAACCAGCGCCGGAGGGCTGTTCGTTCAAGTAATCGTGAGATTTGCGCTGGAGGGTAGCACGATAGAGCCGCTTGGCGACAAGCGGTGTAGATAAATGGCAGGCACTGCCCTACCCCAATCCGGGCAGCACAGAACCCCGCTTACAGACTGACTCGCTCTTTTTTATATTTACACATCTGTAATCACCAAAAATCAATCTACCGCTTAGGATTATGAAAAAGACACTACTGATTATCGTCATCATGCTGCTGCCTGCCCTTCTGTTCGCTCAGACAAATAAGGACAAGGAACGCTTTGCCTATGTGGCCACACAGATGAACCTCAGCAAGGAAGTAAAAGCACGAGTGCAGCCTGTTTTCTACGCATACATGAAGGAGCTTCACGCTGCCAAAGACATCTACGACGCTCTGAAAGAGAAAAATCTGACGGCCATACGCAAGCAGACGCTGACAGCAGCTCAGGCAAACGCCCTCAACGCAGCTCGCTGGCGTTCCGACGAGAAGGTTTTGGAGGTGCGCCGTGCCTATACGCAGAAGTTCTCTACCCTACTCTCGCCCCAACAGGTTTATTACCTCTTCTCCTATGCCAACGACTCCAAAAGCAAGTGGAAAAAGTAGGCGAAAATCGTACAAAACATCGTATTTTTGACGCCATACACACAGCCGCCAGCACTCGATGTGCCGGCGGCTGCAATTATTATAGGCGGTCTGTTTGCCTATACGC
>JAFLUU010000141.1 GCA_022508585.1 Prevotellaceae bacterium
CCCATGAGGCCGCACTGGCCTCCTTGTCGTGCCCACGGAACAGAGCCTCTGCCTCGGCGGGCACAATGGCCAGCGAGCCGCCCTTGACAGGCTCCATAGCGAACACCGGCTTGCCGTAGCGGACGCAAAGGTCGTAGCAGGTCTTGCCCTCAATGGTCGGGCTGTCCCAATCCAAGTAGTTGATTTGCAGTTGCACGAACTCCGTCTCCGGGTGCTCCTTCAAGAGTTGCTCCAAGAGTTTCGATTCGTCGTGAAACGAGAAGCCGATATGCTTAATTTTGCCCTCCGCCTTCTTACGCTCGATGAAGCCCCACCCGTCTACGCGATTCATCGTCGCCACATAGGCGTAGTTGAGGCAATGCAACCAGTAATAGTCGAAATACTCCACGCCGCAGCGCTCAAGCTGCTCGTTGAAGATGCGCTCGAGGTCAGCCTCTGTCTTAACTTCCCAGCACGGCATCTTATCCGTTACCGTGTAGCGGCTGTGGTCGTAGCGCTTGGCAACCGCCTCGCGGAACGCCACCTCACTCGCGCCGAGGTGGTAAGGATACGCCGTGTCGAAGTGCGTGAAACCGCGCTCCATGTAGAGATCCACCATCTGCTTGAGCTGCTCGAGGTCGATGCTCCGCATATCGTTGGCGTCCTTCAGCGGAAGGCGCATCATTCCAAATCCTAACTTCTTCATTTTGTCTCTACGGATTGCGGTTTAGGCGTTCAGTTTGTTGGCCACAAGCCATGTGCCGCCAATCTGGAGCAGCAAGCCCGGCCAGCCGAGCAGAAGGTCGTTCAGCGTTGTCTGAATGCCGCCCGTGAGCATCAGCTCGCCCACGCCGCCAAGCGTGAGACTCATTAACACAGTTATAGCGATGAGCGGCAGCGATGCACTCTTGTAGCGCTGAGCCACAAACCCTGCCACCATGGCTATAATGGCCAACTTCATAGTCATCAGCGGCAGCACGCTCCACGCAGGCATACCCGTGAGACAGTGATTGACAAGCGGCGAAGCCACAGCAGCTATCAAGCCGACACGCCAGCCCAGCTTATAGGCTCCGGCCATAATCACAAGCGACAGAGGCGCAAACACAATGCCGCCTTGCGGCACAAGGTGGCACAGCTGCGGCAGCAGCAGGTTGCAAATCACAAATGCCCCTGCCCAAAGGTAGGTGCGTACCTCGCTGAAATCAAACGAGTAAAGTCTAATAGTCGTATTCATAATATATATAATATGTGTATTGTTTGTTGCAAAGATAATGTTTTTGTATCAATCTGCCAAATTTTTATCTGAGAAGCCCTTTACTGCATCTTTTATTATGTTCAGTGTTTGCAAAAAGTCGATTATTCTCTACCGCATGCCCAGCTGTCGCTATCAAAGCGGCATCTTTTTTCTGCAGACCTCGTGGAATACGCCACAAATGCCGCAGGCATCGCGAGCATTTGTCGTGAAAGTCGCTCGTAGAGCGGTGCACGATAAAAACAAATGCGAGAGCGTTAGCGGCAATGTCGTTCTTGTTTGCCGAAACATCGTTCTTCCCTGTCGAAATCGCGTTGTTCTCAGAACATCTTGGTCAAGAACTCTGAGTGTCTTGGTCAAGGTGTTTGCGCGTCTTGGTCAAGATGTTCAAACTTCTTGGTCAAGGTGTTCTGAGGACACTGTTGTTTCGGCAAGCGATGAGGGCTTTTGGTGTGATAAGAACGCGCATTGTTGCTACAAGCTCGCGTTTTCATGACGCGCACAGGGCTTTATGTGGGTTTTCGACGCTATTTTATGTGTAGTTGTCGATTTTCTGTCAGTTGATTGAGGCGTCTTGTTGCTTCGCCTACCTTTAACTTTGCCGTTCCATTTTTTATTTTTAATTTTGCCATTCATTTGCAATCATTAGAATTTACAATACAATGAACAGAGACTCTATTATAGGAATTGTGCTGATTGTGGCCGTGATTATCGGCTTCGGAATTTGGAATCAGCCGTCGAAAGAGGAAATCGCTGCCATGCGTCAAGCAGATAGCCTTGCGCTGGTGGAGCAGAGGCTGGCGGATATGAGGGCGCAGATTGAGGCTGACAGCATCAGCAAGATGAAAGCGGATACGCTCGCGCTGGATTCCGTCTCGCTCTTCGGCGCAGCTATGCGTGGCAACGAGCAAATCAAAGTGTTGCAGAATAAATTTGTGCGCCTTGAGGTGAATACGCATGGCGGTGTGGTGAGCAGGGCTGTGCTCAAGGAGTTTAAGAATCAGCAGAAGGAGCAGGTGGTGCTGTTTGACGAGCATAACTCGTCGCTCAACATGGCGCTTGCCATGAAACAGGAGAATGTAAACACGGGCGACCTGTATTTCTCCGCTCTTGACGCTACTGACTCTACGCTGACACTCATTGCCAGTGGGCGCAGCGGGGCAGGATTGCGCATCGACTATCGTCTGCGCCCTGAGAGTTACATGCTGGATATGACGGTGAAGGCTCTGAATCTCGCCAACCACTTTGAGCCCGGGCGCAGGGATATTCTCTTGGAGTGGACTGACTCGCTGACTCAGCAGGAGAGAGGATATAAGTTTGAGCAGCAGCGTTCGTCGATTACTTACAAGGAAAAAGGCGAGGGTACGGATTATCTGCGCGCTGAGACGGATAATCACGAGTCGCTCAACGAGACTCTTGACTGGGTGGCTTTCAAAAATCAGTTCTTCA
The DNA here is from genome assembly GCA_022508585.1 of Prevotellaceae bacterium. Taxonomy (GTDB): domain Bacteria; phylum Bacteroidota; class Bacteroidia; order Bacteroidales; family Bacteroidaceae; genus UBA6382. Next base: position 2,681 of record JAFLUU010000141.1, read on the forward strand.
GCTATGTGCTGATCAGTTACGAGGACTTGCATGATGTGGCTCTGACCACTACGCCGTTGGAGCAGGGGAGTGGTTACCTCAGCTACTACACGGCGCAGATGAAGACGGCGTTTGACCCCTCGGGCAAGCAGCCTACGCGCCTGCAGTTCTACATCGGTCCTAACAAGTATCGCCTTTTGCAGCAGATGAATGCCAATACTGTTGATGGCCGCGACCTTGACTTGCAGGAGTTGGTGTATTTAGGCTGGCCGCTGTTTAAATATATCAACCGTTATGTTACGATCTATCTGTTTGACGGGCTTACGGCGATTGGTCTCTCGATGGGCATGGTGTTGCTCGTTATTACGCTTATCCTGAAGCTGATTGTGTACCCTGCAACGAAGAAAAGTTATATGTCCAGCGCCAAGATGCGCGTGCTGCGCCCGAAAGTGGAGGAGGTGAACAAGAAATACCCCAACAGCGAGGACGCTCTGAAAAAGCAGCAGGAGATTATGCAACTCTACAGCCAGTATGGTGCCAACCCGATGGGCGGTTGTCTGCCGATGCTCATTCAGATGCCTATCTGGATTGCGATGTTCAATTTCGTGCCCAACGCTATCGAACTGCGCCAGCAGCCTTTCCTCTGGGCTGACGACCTCTCGACCTACGAGAACATCTTAACATGGAAGGAGCCTATCATTGGTATCGGCGACCACTTGAGTATCTTCTGCGTGCTGTTCTGTGTGAGCAACTTGTTGTACTCTTGGCTCAACATGAAGATGCAAAAGGACACGATGGCTATGCAACAAGGAGGGCAGATGAAGATGATGCAGTGGATGATGATGCTTATGCCGGTGATATTCTTCTTTGTGTTCAATGATTACGGCTCCGGTCTTAACTACTACTACTTTATTTCGCTGTTGGGCTCGGCTCTGACAATGTGGTTCCTGCGTTGGCGCACTGACGACGCTAAACTGCTTGCCAAGCTCGAAGAGAATTATCGCCGCAACAAAGAAAACCCCAAGAAACTCTCCGGTTTTGCCGCTCGTATGCAGGCTCTGCAGGAGATGCAGCAGAAACAGCGCCAGCAGCAGGGCAAGAAATAACTTTTGCAGTGAAAAAAGAAAATAAGATTTGGTATTATGAAAAAGATAATTGGATTACTGACTGTTTTATTGTGCGTTACATCTATGACGAAAGCAGAAACTAAGACGACTGGCGCGGTTATAGGTCGCAATACCGATGTAATAAAGTCGGAGCTGATGACTCCTGAAGTGCTGTGGGCTATGGGGCGCATCGGCAGTGTCAATGCAAACAGCGATGGCAGCAAGATTGTCTACTCGGTCAGCTATTACAGTGTGGAGCAGGACAAAAGCCGCTCGGTGCTATACATTATGGACTTGAAGACCTGCAAATCGACTCAGTTAACCGATGATGCCAACTCTGAGAGCGGCGCTGTATTCTTCGATGACGATAGGCAGGTTCTGTTCCTCTGCGGAGGGCAACTTTTTGCTGAGAATATAGATGGCACCAACCGTCGTCAACTCACCACGACCAAGCAGGGAGAAGACATCGACGATTTTCTGCTCTCGCCCGACGGCAAAAAAATAGTGCTGATACGCCAAGTAGAGAGCACCAGCTCGATTCAGAAAAACCCCGACGACCTTCCCAAAACTACGGGTATGGTTATCAACGATATGATGTACAAACACTGGGATCAGTTCGTGAAAACGATTCCGCATCCCTTTGTTGCTGACTTTTCCGCCAATGGAGTGGGGCAGGAGACCGATGTTTTGGAAGGCGAGCCCTACGAATGCCCCATGTTGCCCTTCGGCGGAGTCGAGGAATTGGCGTGGAGTCCCGACGGCAAGACCCTTGCTTACTCTTGCCGCAAGAAAACGGGCAAGGCTTACGCTATGTCTACCGACAGCGACATCTTTCTTTACAATGTCGAAACTCGCAAGACCGTCAATGTCTGCAAACCGGCAGGTTATGTGGAGCCGGAGACCGACGATACCCGCTCTTATGCCGACCAGAGCATCAATCAGCAAGCTGAGGACTGCAATGTGGGCTATGATATTACGCCGCAGTTCTCGCCCGACGGCAAATATCTTGCTTGGACCTCGATGGAGCGTGCCGGCTACGAGAGCGACCGCGCTCGCCTGTGCATTTACGAGCTCGCCACCGGTAAAAAAAGCTATGTTACCGAGAGTTTTGAGTCCGGCGTGGATACTTATTGCTGGGCGAACGATAGTAAAACGCTTTACTTCTCGGGAACATGGCACGGCACCAATCAAATATACTCTACCAACCTCAATGGTAAGGTTCGCCAGATGACTAAGGGCGACTTTGACCACACCGTGCAGGGCACGCTGGCCGATGGAAAGCATCTTGTTATCAAACGACACAGCATGAGCGAGGCAGATGAAATTTATATCCTTGATACTAAGGCTAAGGCCGAGCGCAATCTGACGCAGCTCACTCATGAGAACGATTATTTCTACTCTAATCTCAGTTTTGGCGATGTTAAGGAACGCTGGGTGAAGACTACCGACGGCAAGAAGATGCTTTGCTGGGTTGTTTACCCTCCTCATTTCGATGCCAAGAAGAAATATCCCACACTTCTCTTCTGTGAGGGCGGCCCCCAGAGCGCTGTGAGTCAGGCTTGGAGCTATCGTTGGAATTTTCAGCTTATGGCAGCTCAAGGCTACATCGTTATCTTGCCTTCGCGCCGCGGTGTGCCCGGTTTCGGCATGGAATGGTTGGAGCAGATCAGCGGAGATTACACCGGCCAGTGTATGCGTGATCTTCTTTCCGGTATTGACGATATTTGCAAGGAGTCTTATGTTGACAAGGATAGGCTTGGATGTGTTGGTGCCAGCTTTGGCGGCTTTAGCGTCTACTGGTTGGCCGGTCATCACGAGGGTCGTTTCAAGGCTTTTATTGCTCATGATGGAATTTACAACGAACAGCAGCAGTATGTAGAGACGGATGAACTTTGGTTCGCGAATTGGGATCTTAAGGGCGCACCTTGGCGCAAGGATGTCGCTGCTGCGAAAAAAGTGTACGCAGAATCGCACCACCTAAGCGTGGATAA
>JAFLUU010000142.1 GCA_022508585.1 Prevotellaceae bacterium
CGCACGGCGTATGGCAAACAATTGCTGGGGCAGGCATAAGCCGTTATGTGGCAAGACAGCAGCCCTGAGGGCTGTTTATGTGGCAAGTCCGCAGGCATCGTGACGATGCCCTTTATATGGCAAGTCCGCAGGAATAATGCGTTACATTGGTGTGGTAACGACAGGAGCAACCGAGAAATCGGCTGCTCCTTTTTTGCTATTTATAATATGGTAGATATAATAAAAAAAGCCGCGGATTATTAGCGGCTTTTTTAAGGTGGTGCCACCAGGATTCGAACCGGGGACACACGGATTTTCAGTCCGATGCTCTACCAACTGAGCTATGGCACCTTATTTTTGCGATGCAAAGGTAGAGCTTTCTTTTGGTATGACCAAATTTTTAGCGACTTTTTTTATTGAGCAGCGTGTCTTAATACTTCATTCGTAATTTTAGAATATTGTTTTGCATCTTGGTGGCGCCACTGGATCTGTCCATGATCCCAGTATGTTGGGCGACCGCTGGCATTATAGCCGAGGAAAACGACCTTGATGTAATGCAGACCCTTTTGCAGTGCCATACTGCGGCCTCCGCGCATTCCGTCGAGCACCCAATGGTCGGTATTGTCCACGACTTTTGCGCCGTCGACCCACACTTCGGGATAATTGGCGCGGAAAAACCACACACCGTCCTCCGGCACATCTATAAGCCCCTCGGCAATAGCAGAATAATGGCCGTTGCGATTGAGATGCGGGAGTTTCTCCAGAGCAATACCCTCATTGCCTTCAACTGTTACGACGTTTGCAGTCGCAAGGTCGGAGATATTGCTATATAAGCCGTCAGCGACACTCAAAGCAAGCCCTTCGGCCAGCGCCTCGCCCACCATTATGGACGGCATAAGCTCCTGCTTGTTCAAAGTGATATTACGCGTTTCACTCTTGAGGCCTGATGGCAGAATAGTTGCAATCTTAAGTATAGCATCATCATTGATGCGTATAGGTTGCTCGTATAGTGGGCTGGTAAGGGTGGGCTCGCCTTCGTCAAGAGTGTAGCGCATTGGCTCGTTGCGGTCATTATGGAATGAAAGCACGGCTTCATTAGTGAAAGCGACAAAATTGCATTGGCCATTGTCCTGCAACGGAGCGGGAATATTGTACAAAACCCTGTGAGCGGCGAGGCGCTGATAAGAGTCGCTGTCCAAGCGACGGCAGAAGTCCTCGAAATTCTTGTTGTTGCGCTGCGTCCAGCCTGTTTCCATAATGGCTAAGATACGAGGATAGAAGCGAAATTCAAGAGTGGAGACATCAGGCAGATATTCGCCCCACAAATTGCCCTGCGGGCCAAGAATGTATTTCTCAAGGTCGCCCTCCAATTCCGGTGCAATGGGTTCGTAGTTGTAAGTCTTGCTTAGCGGCACCGAAGCAGCGTAGGTAGGAGCGACAGGCTCGATAGTACGATCGCCTTCGTAGTAATCAAGATAATAACCATCGCTACTCGGAGACATAATAGCCTTATGACCGGCCTTGGCGGCCTCTATTCCGCCCTTAGTGCCGCGCCACGACATGACAACGGCCTCCTTATTCAGTCCGCCGCCCTCAAGAATTTCATCCCAGCCGATGATAGTGCGCCCTTTAGCGTTGAGATATTTCTCCATGCGGTTAACAAGATAGCTTTGCAGCTGCGCTTCTCGCGAACGACCATTCTCAGTTGTGAAACCGAGGGAGTCGGCGCGTTTTTGGCAGAGCGGACATGTCTTCCACTCGTTGCGCGGTGCCTCGTCGCCGCCGATATGGAAATATTTGGAGGGGAAAATGTCTACAAGCTCGTCCACTACATCCTGCAAGAACTGAAAAGTGCTCTCTTTGCCGGCGCACATGATGATAGGTTCCACGCCCCAAGTTGTACGCGGCTTCACATCAAGACTACGGCAGCTAAGCCAGGGATAAGCAGCGATGGCGGCGAGACCATGGCCGGGCATCTCGAACTCGGGAATGATATTGATGAACCGTTCCTCGGCATAAGCCACGAGATCGCGCAGCTCGTCCTGCGTATAGTAGTAGCGGCTCTCGCCGGAGCTGCCGTCGGGAGTGTCGGGCAGGCCGATAGCGACAGAGCCGACCTCGGTAAGGCGCGGATACTTCTTTATTTGCACGCGCCAGCCCTGATCTTCGGTCAGATGAAGGTGGAAATTGTTGGCTTTGTACATCGACATGATGTCAATCTGCTTCTTTATCTCGGAGATCGTGAGGAAATGGCGGCACGGGTCGAGCATAAAGCTGCGATAGCTGAAGCGCGGTTCGTCGTTGATGACCACTGCGGGAGCCACCCAGCCCTCGCGGGGCACAATGCTGTTGCCGGAGGTCGTTTTAATCTCGCCCTCTACCTCGGGCGGCAGGAGCTGCAGGAAAGTCTGCATCGCGTAGAACAGACCGCGGTCGGTCTTGGCTTCAGCCACCACGCCGTCGGCGCTTACGGTGAGACGATAAGCCTCATCGCCCACGATTTTCTTGGAAATGAGGAGCTTTATCTGCGCTCCCTTCTGCTTCTTGATAGTAGTGAGCTTCAGGCCGGGCAGACGGCTGAGTTTGTCGGCAAAAAACTGCGCCACTTTCAGGTTTTTGTCACCGTGAGCGTAGATTTTGGTCTGCGCCGTGAGCGTAAAGGCGCCCTCCTTGTCCGTAATCTCCTTGGGTTGCGGAATAATGTGGTACTGGCGCGCGATGCTGCCTATTGCAATTGTGCAACAAAGCAGCAGAATAGTCATTCTTTTCATGATAATTTCAGATTTTGAGGATTAACCGATTATAATCTCAAAGATGCGTAGTCCTATTTAGCAAATAATTGTCCAAAATGGTGATGGCAGCCATCGCCTCCACCACAGGCACGGCACGAGGCAGCACGCAGGCATCGTGGCGACCGCGCGCTTTGAACTCAACGGCGTTGCCGTCGATGTCAACGGTCTGCTGACTTTGCAGAATGGTGGCAACCGGCTTAAAAGCCACGCGGAAATAAATATCCTGCCCGTTGCTGATGCCTCCTTGAATGCCGCCGCTGCGATTAGTGGCGGTGGTGCAGAGCTGAGAGCTGTTTTGTTTGTCAAGTACATCGAGAGGGACAAAGACATCGTTCTGCTCGGAGCCGCGACCGGCGGCGCCGGCGAAGCCCAAGCCGTACTCAAAGCCCTTGACAGCGTTGATAGAGAGCATAGCGGCGCCGAGCTGGCTCTGAAGCCTGCCGAACACAGGCTCGCCCAGCCCCGCAGGGCAGCCTTTGACGACACAGCTGATCACTCCGCCCACCGTGTCGCCCTCAGCCTTGACAGACAGAATGAGTTCGGCCATCTGCTGCGCCTTTGCCGCGTCGGGGCAGCGCACATCGTTGCTCTCGGTGAGCGAAAGGTCGTAGGCCGTATAATCATGGTCGAGACAAATGTCGCCAACCTGCGATGTGTAGGCCTGAACAGTGATGCCGAGCCGGCCAAGAGCCATCTTGGCGAACGCACCGCCCACACAGCGCGTGATAGTCTCGCGCGCAGAGGAACGACCGCCGCCGCGATGGTCGCGAATGCCGTACTTGACATGATAGGTATAGTCCGCATGCGACGGACGGAAGAGCCGGCGCAGGTTATCGTAGTCATTGGAGTGCTGCGATGTGTTGCGCACAATAAAACCGATGGGCGTGCCGGTCGTTTTGCCCTCGAAGATGCCCGATAGCAGTTCCACCTCGTCAGCCTCGCTGCGCGGAGTGGTCAGTGCGCTCTGCCCGGGGCGTCGACGAGCCATCTCGCGGCGCAGCAAGTCGAGGTCTACCTCTATATTGGCAGGCATACCGTCTATAACGCCGCCGATAGCCGCCCCATGACTCTCGCCGAAGGAGGTAAGCCTATAGATATTGCCAAAAGTGTTCATAATACAGCTTGCAAGGGTGGCTTAATGGTCATGTTCGCCGTTCTCATCGGACATAAGGGTCAGAAATGCCGTAATCTCCTGCGGCGTAGCCTCGTGAGTGTTGAACACCTCGCCACGGAACTGCAGATCCACGCCTGCAAGAGGGTGATTGAAATCCAGTACCACATTGGTCGTGTTCACTTCCTTCACCAGCGCGTCGAGTTGCAGGCCGTCCTCGTTCTCCATCGGGATAACATTGCCCGGATAGACGGTCTCGATAGCGAAATGATCGTTATTGTCGCGGAAAATCTCCTTCGGCAGCGTCTTAAGGCGCGTCTCGTCGTACTCGCCATAAGCCCTCTCGCACGGAATGACGAAGTCAAACTTGTCGCCGGGCTTGAGCGCAATCACATTAGCCTCGAAGTCGGGCAGAGTGTAGCCCAGTCCGGTAATAAACTCAAAGGGCGTATCGACACTGGTCTTCTCCACGAGGATAGGCAACTTGTCGTCGCCATCAAGAGCAAACAGCTCGTAACGCATCCTGATATACTTATTCTCAGCCATAGTCATTATATATATAAGTGTTTGGGCAAAGTTAGTGCAAGCCGAGCAAAGCACAAAATTTATTTGAATATTTCTGAAGCGCAGCCTGCATCAATTCTCCGTTAAGGGTAGACAAAGTTACCAATTAACCACGACACGAGCGGATAAAGTGTTAAAAAAACTCAGCACCTCCACAAGCAAATCAAAAATAATGCTAAAATATTACAAAATGTAGACCTAACATTAACCATTTCAGCAATAAACAAATATCTTTGCACACCTAATCGCATCTATAAATGCAGAAAGCAGTCTACATAGCCCTCCTGACGTTAGCCGCACTGATAAGCTCGTGCAGCGACCAGTACAATATCATGGGCAACTCATCGGTAGCCACCTATGAGGGCAATGTGCTGTACCTCAAGGTGGCCGGCACAGACCAAACCATGGCCTCGCGAGACTCCGCCGAGGTGGTGCACGGCAAATTCGGCTTCGAGGGGATAATAGACACCGTCTGCATGGCACAGATATACATGGGCAGCCACAGCCTGCTCCCTATCGTGTTAGAAAAGGGCGAAATACAAATCAGCTTTACCGAAACGGAGCAGACCGTGCGCGGCGGCACACTCAACGAACGCCTCTACAAATTTCTCAACGAAAACGCCCGACTGCGAAATGAGCTGCAAAACAACACAATGCACTTAGCGCGCATCATCATGAGCGGCAGCAACGCAACCACTCACCTGCAAGCGGAGCGCAAAAGCGCTACGCTGCAAGATCGCATAGACAGGCTGTGGGTAAACTTCATCAGCAACAACTTGGACAACGTGCTTGGCCCCGTTTATTTCATGAAGTACACATCACAATACTTCTACCCTATCATCACACCCCAAATCGACAAGATCATCAAGCACGCCCCTGCATCGTTTCTCAACAACCCCGAAGTGCAGACCTATCTGCGCGATGCACACTTCAATATGCGCCTGATACAAGGCGATTTCTAATCCCCCTTTCCTCCGTTATCCTTTACCGACAAGGGCATCGCCCCTCGGTTTTGCAGTCGACACAATGCCGCAAGCCCATCGCGCGCAAACAAATGTCGTCAACCGGAGTACTATACCTCCATCTTTTCGTACCTTACCTCGTCGAAATTTGCACGAAAGGCCTCCGCGCGCGATTTTTGGGCCTCGGCGCGCGTAGAAATGTCGTGGAAA
>JAFLUU010000143.1 GCA_022508585.1 Prevotellaceae bacterium
ACGATGAAAAAACAAACGCCGAGGCTCAAAAATCAGATGCGCACGACGTTTTTGCAAACTTCGAGGGGATTAGGGAACATTTTGGCAAGGTTAAGTGCTGTGTTGAGGGGGATAATTAAATCGAGCATGACATTCGGAAGCGCAAGCAGGCTAAAGAAAAAGAGGCGACGCCTATAAGGTATATAGGTGTCGCCTCTTGTAAAATGGTATAGTGAGTCTTATCTCAGGCAATCGAGATAGCGCGCTATGGTCTGCTGCATACCGAGGTAGAGTGCGTCGCTCCAAAGGGCATGGCCGATGCTCACTTCGTCGACCCAAGGTATTTGTTCGTGGAAGTAATGCAAATTGACGAGGCTGAGGTCATGGCCTGCATTGAGGCCGAGTCCTAATTCGCGCGCCTTGCGAGCGGCTGCCACGAAGGGAGCTATAGCTGCCTCCTTATCCTCGGCATAAAGCGTGGCATAGGGTTCTGTGTACAGCTCCACGCGGTCTGCTCCCACTTCGGCAGCTCCCTGCACCATACGCTCGTCGGCAGCTACGAAAACGGAAGTACGAATGCCGGCATCCTTGAACTTGGCCACGGTGTCTGTGAGAAAAGCCCGGTGGGCAAGGGTATCCCAGCCTGCGTTGGAAGTAATCTGGTCGGGGGCATCGGGCACGAGTGTTACCTGGGCAGGCTGCGTCTCAAGCACAAGGGCGCAAAAATCATCGGAAGGGTATCCCTCGATGTTGAACTCGGTATGCAGTGCCGGCTTGAGGGCGCGCACGTCGCTGCGGCGTATGTGCCGCTCGTCGGGACGGGGATGTACTGTGATGCCCTGCGCACCGAAACGCTCGCAGTCGAGTGCCACTTGCAGCACGTCGGGATTACTGCCGCCGCGGGCGTTGCGCAGTGTGGCTACCTTGTTTATATTTACGCTTAGTTTGGTCATGGTTACAAGTTTTTGTGGTTTGCTGGGTGCTTATTTTGCTTTTGAGTGGTGCAAAAGTACCAATTTAACGGCATAAAGTGGAAAGAATATGCTACTTTTGCTGCAAAATACCATAAAGATACCACATAGCGTGAGCAAGATAGACAAGACTTTCGCCGTTTTCGGCAATAAATTTCAGGCTGACAAGTCTCTAAACATAGCGCAGGTGCTACAGAGCATTGCCACCATCGGTGGCAAGATTGTTATCGAGCGTGATTTCGCCGACTTCCTGCAACGACACATCGAGCTGGGCTCCGTTCACTTCGAGAGGGCTACCCCACGCGACATCGAGGCTGATTTTGCTATCAGCATAGGCGGCGACGGCACGTTTCTGAACACTGCGCAGCTTGTGGGCGAGCGTAACATGCCTATTATCGGCATTAACACTGGCCGCTTGGGCTTTATAAGCGACATTCTGCCGCAAGATACCGACAGCCTCTTCCGTGATTTGGCCGAAGGCAACTATAAGATAGAGGAACGCGCGCTACTGATGGCCGAGACGGGCAATGCTGAAGATAACTACTATGGTTGCGCACTCAACGAGATTGCTATCCTCAAGCACGACAACTCTTCGATGATCAGCATCAGCACTTATGTGGACGGCAACTACCTTGCAACCTATCTTGCCGACGGTCTGATAGTGAGCACGCCCACCGGCTCCACCGGCTACTCGCTAAGTGTCGGCGGCCCTATCATCTCGCCCGACTCCAAGTCGATAGTGCTCTCTCCTATCGCGGCTCACAGCCTCGCCGTCAGGCCTATAGTGCTGAATGACGATGTGAACATAGAGCTGCGCGTGCAAAGCCGCAGTCATAACTACATGCTCTCCGTCGACGGGCGTAGCGAGAGTCTGTATGAGGACACGCCTGTCATCATACAGACGGCTCCGCACCGCATCAGGATTGTGAGGCGCGCCGACCATTCTTTCTTTGACACCTTGCGCAACAAACTGCTATGGGGCGCAGACAAGAGGTAGTGCCGCAACGACACTCTCTCCCCACATCTGATAGCAGGACAAGAACATAGGTACGCAAAAACGACTAACTCGTGAAGAATAAGTACAGCACCAAGCAGATCTGCCGCCTCATCTGGCAGGAACTGAAAGCCAACCACCTGCAAGCAATCAACAACACGGTGGCCGGATTGCTCATCGTGGGATTAGAGTTCCTGTTCGTCTGGCTTACGAAGCAGACCATAGACATTGCTACCGGCGCGAGCAATATTTTCTCCTTCCGCACGGCTGTTACCATGCTCATCGGCACGCTGCTGGCACAGTTGCTGCTGAGTGCTTACCGCAGCTGGGTCAATGCGATGCTCAGTGTCAGGGCTTCCAACAAGATGCAGATGGACATCTTCAGCCATGCGCTGACTGCGCCGTGGAAGGAGCTGATGGCATTCCACAGCGGCGACATCATCAACCGCATCGAGAAGGACGTGAACGTTATCGTTACGCTCGTAACGGATACGCTGCCGTCGTTCATAATTATCTGCGCGCAATTTGTAGGGGCGTTTGCTTTCCTTTACCTGATGGACGACACTCTTGCCATGTTCGTGGTGATTATCATCCCGTTTTTCCTCATTATCGGCAAGCTGTACATCAAAACGATGCGCAAGCTCTCGCGTCAAATACGGCAGGCCGACAGTCATCTACAGTCGCAGTACCAAGAGGGCATCACCAACCGCGTGGTAATCAAAACCATACGCCATGCCGCCGGCGAGATACACCGTCGTGTCGGCAAGACGCAGCAAACGCTTGTCGCCCTCGTTCATCAGCGCGCACGCTACTCGGTTACCTCAAATTTAGTGATGAATTTGGGCTTCTCCACCGCTTATCTCTTTACCTTCATCTGGGGAACATACCACCTCTCGCAGGGACAGATAACCTACGGCGCGCTTATCGCATTCGTGCAGCTCGTTGCGCAAATACAGCGGCCTGCACGAAACATCGTCAAATTTATTCCTGACATTATCAACACGCTTACCTCCGGCGAGCGAATTCTGGAGATAAAGGACAGCGGCAAAGCCGTATGTAGCGAGGATAAAAGAGAAAGCGAGAACCATAATAACGGCATTTCTCTCCGCAATGTTACATTCGCCTACCGCGAAGGGCGCAATATTCTTGACAATTTCTCCTACGACTTCCCTGCCGGCAGCCGCACCGCCGTGATGGGACCAACCGGGCAGGGCAAAACAACACTTGTCCGCATCATTCTCGGCCTAATCGAGCCGCAAAGCGGAACAGTCGAGAATAATATCAAATTTGCTTACGTCCCTCAAGGCAACACGCTCTTCAGCGGCAGCATTCGCGACAACCTTCTGCTGGCTGCCCCCGACGCTACCGACGAGCAGCTCCACCAAGTACTTCGCATTGCCAAAGCTGACTTCGTCTTCCGCATCAAAGAAGGCATCGACGCGCAGTGCGGCGAACACGGCGTGGAGCTTAGCGAAGGGCAGGCGCAGCGTCTGTGCATTGCCCGCGCCCTATTAGTAGATGCCCCCGTTCTTTTACTCGACGAGGCCACTTCCGCCCTCGACAACGACACCGAAAACGCCGTTCTCCACGACATTTGCACAACATTCACCGAACGAACGATAATTTTCGTCACTCATCGCGAACAAGCCCTCAACTATTGCGATAGAATTCTGCGTTTAGGGTGAAATATCGATGGGATTTCTTGAATTCCGCACCTTATTTTCATTATTCCCCTGCCCAATAATTCCAATCGTGATTAGCCTGCGTATAAGGAAAAAGTGTTATCTTTGCAAGCCGTAAATAAATAGTAAAAACATGGCCTTAATTGACAATATACCCGCACTGCTGGAAGAAGTCCGCAGCCTGCAAGCCGCCAGCCCAACGGAGTTGGAGGAATTGCGCATCAAGTATTTAAGCAAGAAGGGACTAATTCCGCAATTGATGAACGAGTTTCGCGAAGTGTCTGCCGACCGTAAGCGCGAGTTAGGCGTAGCCATCAATAACCTCAAGACAGCGGCACAAGACCGCATCAACGCCCTGCGCGAGCAGCTCAGCGAGCAGCAAAACGCCACGGAGAAGCCCGACTTGACACGCACCGCCTACCCCACCCCCTTAGGCACGCGCCATCCGCTCTCCATCGTGCGCGAAGAAATCATCGACATCTTCTCAAGGTTGGGCTTCTGCCTTGCAGACGGCCCCGAGATAGAAGATGACTGGCATGTGTTCGGCTCAATGAACTTCGCCGACGACCATCCCGCGCGCGACATGCAGGATACATTCTTCATCGAGGCTCATCCCGACATCATACTGCGCACACACACCAGCTCGGTGCAGAGTAGAGTGATGGAGCGTCAGCAACCACCTATCCGCGTTATCTGTCCGGGGCGCGTGTATCGCAACGAGACCATCAGCGCGCGCGCACACTGCTTCTTCCACCAAGTAGAGGGCTTATACATTGATGAAAAAGTGAGCTTCACCGACCTGAAGCAGGTGTTACTGCTGTTTGCGCAGGAGATGTTTGGCAAAGACACCAAGATAAGGCTGCGTCCGTCATACTTCCCGTTCACAGAACCCTCGGCAGAGATGGATATCAGCTGCAACATCTGCGGCGGCAAGGGCTGCTCGTTCTGCAAGCAGACGGGCTGGGTGGAAATCCTCGGCTGCGGCATGGTAGATCCCGCAGTGCTCGAAGCCAACGGCATCGACTCCACACGCTACACCGGCTATGCTTTCGGTATGGGCGTGGAACGCATCACCAACCTCAAATATCAGGTAAAAGACCTGCGCCTGTTCTCAGAGAACGACAAGCGCTTCCTTGAAGAATTTCAATCCGCCAATTAGAAACAGTCTCGAACGCACACGAAAAAGCGACGAGAACAAGCAAATAAGCATACACACAATCACCGCCGGCTTTGGTAATAGACCTAAAGCCGGCGGTGTTGTATATAATAATGTATTAACCCTTCACGCTATCGGACTCAGAGACAGCACTGTCCTTATGACACTACCCTTCTGCGCCGAGAAAGACATAATTGAAGTTGCGCCCTTTGGGAGAGGGGAACTGGCTGCGCGGATCCACATCCTGCCTGTTCTGCAAGTGCTCTACAATGCGGTTATAACTGTCGAGCGGACAGTCAGCCTTCACCTTGGCGCGAAACGGAGTGTCGACATAGAGAAACCTACCCTTCATCTCCGAGTAAATCACACGCTTAAAAGTCAGCGAGGCGTCATACCAGCCCGGACGGAACTCCTGCAGAGCCCCATACTTATCGTTTTTGTACGGACTCTCGGTAGCAGCCTCTTTTTTCTTCGCATTAGCCTTAAACTCCTCCAATGTAGCCACAGTAGTCTTAATCAAGATGAAGTATTGGCGCTGACTAACGCGAAAACGCTTGGGGTGCATGTTCTTAGAGTTGAGATACTCATACAGTTCGTCAACTAACCCTTCCTCAAACAAGTTTTCGGGCACACCAAACTCCTTAAGACTATATACAAGGTCATCGAAAGAGGAAACCACAGCCTCCCCATCGTAATATCTCACATAGATATTCATATCAAACTTGAGAAATAAAATAAGAGAAACACTCTCGGATTTATAAAAAACAAAAAAAAGAGCGGAAAACGAGACTCGAACTCGCGACCCCAACCTTGGCAAGGTTGTGCTCTA
>JAFLUU010000144.1 GCA_022508585.1 Prevotellaceae bacterium
TCTTCACGACATTTCTACGCGCGCGGAGGCTCAAAAATCAGATGCGCACGACATTCTGCAAAGTGTGCACGATGTTTTGTGTCGCAGCAATGGCCAATAGTCTAACCGGCTATCTCACTTAGCTCGAGCCAGCGCATTTCTTTGCTCTCAAGCTCGGCTTCTAATATCGGCAGGCGCTTAGAATGTGCGGTGATTTCCTCCACTGAGAGCGTGCCGCTACTCAGAGCGGCCACGATGGCGGCTTTCTCTGCTTCGAGCGCGTCTATGTCGTCGCTTAGCTGTTCGTATTCTTTCTGCTCCTTGTAACTAAGACGGCGGCGCGCGTCTCTTTCGCGTGGCTTGCGCTCTGTCGGCTCGCTGTGTTGGGTGTTCTTGGTCTGTTCCGCAGTTGTCGTGCGCTTGTAGCTGTCTTGGTCTGCCTCGGTGGCGTACTTCGGTTGCGTCGCGCCGAGACTTTCGCGGTACTGGGTGTAGTTTCCGGGAAAATCTTTGATTTTTCCCTCGCCTTGGAAGACGAGAACGTGGTCTACGACCTTGTCCATGAAATAGCGGTCGTGGCTTACGATGATGACGCAGCCTTCAAATGCGCGCAGGTATTCTTCAAGTACCTGCAGGGTAACGATATCGAGGTCGTTGGTCGGCTCGTCGAGGATTAAGAAGTTGGGACTGCGCATCAACACGGTGCATAGGTACAGCCGCCGCAGCTCGCCGCCCGAGAGCTTGTAGATATAGTTGTGCTGCGTCTCTGGTGTGAAAAGAAACTGCTGCAAAAACTGCGACGCGCTCAGCTTACGTCCCTTGCCGAGGTCTACATATTCGGCTATGTCGCGCACTGCGTCGATTACCTTCATCTGTTTGTTGAACTGCATACCCTCTTGGCTGTAGTAGCCGAACCTAACGGTCTGCCCGATGCTGATATGTCCGCTGTCGGGCGCCACAAGTCCCAGCAGTATGCGGATAAAGGTTGTCTTGCCGGTGCCGTTGTTCCCCACGATGCCGAGTTTCTCATATCGGGCGAAGTTATAGTAAAAGTCTTTGAGTATAACCTTGTTGCCGAAGGCTTTGCTGATATAGTTCATCTCGAAGATCTTGCTCCCGATGTAGCTGCTCTTCACTTCCAACTTGGCTTGTGTCTCGCGGAAGGTGTTATGTGCCCGTTCTTCTAACTTATAGAAGGCCTCCTCGCGATATTTGGCCTTATGGCCTCGCGCTTGCGGCGAGCGGCGCATCCAGTCTAACTCCTTGCGATAGAGACTGCCCAATCGCTCGGCGGCAGCATTGCGCTGGTCGATGCGTTCCTGTCGCTTCTCAAGGTAGTAAGAGTAATTGCCGTGGTAAGCGTATATGGTGTGATCGGCCATTTCGAGAATGTCGTTGCAAACGCGGTCAAGGAAATAGCGATCGTGTGTTACCATGAGTAGCGACATTGAGGTTTGCTGCAGATAACGCTCCAGCCACTCTATCATCTCGAGGTCGAGGTGGTTGGTCGGTTCGTCTAAGACCAGCAAATCCGGCTCGGTGAGCAGAATATTGGCCAGCGCCACGCGTTTCAGCTGACCGCCGGAGAGATTTCCTATAAGTTCGTTGAAGTCATTGATTTTGAGCATCGAGAGTACCTGCTTGACTCGTGCCTCATAATCCCAGGCGTTAGCCTGCTCCATGCGCTCTAACCATATATCGAGTTGGTCGTGAGTGTTAAGCGCGTTCTGGTAACCTAAAACGATGTCGGCCACCTCGCTGCCGTGATGAAAGCAGGCCTCTATCACGGTCAGGTGCTCGGGGTACCATGGTCTCTGCTTGAGGTATCCCACACGGAGATCGCGCCGCCATACTATCTGGCCGTCCTCGTAATCCTCGTCGTCGCACAAAATGTTAAGCAGCGTAGTCTTGCCTGCACCATTCTTGGCAATGATGCCCACTTTGCTACCCTCTGTGAGGCTGAAGTTGAGCTCTTCCATAAGCGTGAGGCTACCAATCCGCTTGGTCAGCCTCTGTACGTCGAGTATTGTGTTGATTGCCATAGATAAATGCAGGAAAATTTTTGTAGTGTCGATGCTTATTAGTGGCCGCCACTCTTAACCGCGCTGTTTGCTGAGTGCAATGTGCGTGTTGGTGCGATTTCCCATCTTTATGAGGGCGAGTCCGATAATAATCCAGATTATTTCTCGCAGGCGCGTGATGATGCCGGTATATACGCCGAATGCACTGCCCAAAGAGAGCGCGCTGACGGAAAGAGCGAAGCCGCCTTCGCGTGCTCCAAGCTGCATCGGAGAGAAAAAGAAGATGTTTCCGAAAAGCGAGGTGAACGCCATTATCAGCACGCAGTCTAAAAAATTGACATCGGGGGTGAATATGCGCAGAATGAAGTAAATCTCTAACGCTGTCATCACGCGAGCGCAGAACTCGAAGGCGAAAGAGCGATAAAAGGCCGCGCTGTGTTGCGAGTGGAGCGCGGCAATCTGGCTGTCGATGCACAAAAGTTTCTCTTGCTTGCTCTCGGAGAAACGGCGCGCGTACTTTCCGAACCACGGAATGCGCCCCAAAAGGCGTAGGGTCTTGATTATCAAACCGTGCTTGTAGCCGCGTAAAAAAAAGTAGATTGCCGCTATGCAGAACGCGATAACTGCAACAAGTAGAGGCCACATTGTAGCATCTGGCGTGTACATAAATATGTAAAGAATCGCCGAGACGAGCCAGAAGCAGATGTGACTGAAAATATGCATCATCACATAGAGGATTACGCTGCTCGTTGCTCGTTCGATCCCGATTATCGGGCTTAGTTCCATGATGCGATAAGGCTCTCCGCCCATCAGTCCGCAAGGTGTGGCGTAGTTAAGGGCAAAACCGGAGACCGTTAGCTTATAAATCAAGCCTAAAGACACCGACGCGTCGTTCTTTGAGCAGGATTTTGGCATCGTTTGGCTCTGCGAGCCGCGTATAATGCAACGCCAGCTCAGCGCGTTGAAAAAATAGATGACCACCCACACACCTATCACTAACATAAACCACCAACCGGCCTTGCGGATATGCGCCCAAAGCGCAGGATAGTCTGTATTGAAAGTCAAGAGCATCACTACTACTGCGGCGATGCCAAGAAAGAAGAATATATTTCTGTAGAGTGGGCGCATACTATGCCGGAATGGCGTTTTTCGGGTGTGGCTCTACGACAATTGTTAGTCCTTCATCGGCGGCGATTGTGTTTTGGAAGATTTCACGTGCCTGATTAAGCATTAGCGCCGGACTATCATAGGCGGCGGAGTAATGACCGATGAGCAGCTTGCCCACTTCGGCCTGCTTGGCGATGTCGGCAGCCTGTCCGGCGGTGGAATGACCGTGGATTTTTGCCTTTATGGCCTTGCTGTTATCGTAGGTCGCCTCATGATATAGAAGATCTACGCCTTTCAGTAGCGGAATGAGCGCCGGATAATATGCTGTGTCGGAGCAATAAGCATAGGAGCGGGCGGGATCGGCAGGAGTGGTGAGGCGAACGTTGGGAATGATGCGCCCGTCGGGCATCGTCCAGTCTTCGCCGGCTCTTATGTTGTTGAGATAGCACACCGGAATGCCGTAAGCGTCCGTCATCTCGCGGTTGATGTGCCGCTGCCCCTGCTTCTCGCGGAAAAGGTAGCCCGTAGCCTTCATGCTGTGCTTCAGTGGAAGGCTCCAGACCTCCATTGTACGGTCTTCGTAGACCAAGACGTGCTTATGAGGCTCTACGACATGAAATACCACCTCGAAGCCGAGGCTATGGCAGAACAACTTAAGCTGAGCGTCGAGCAGCGGTTGCAGTTCGGCGTGCGCATAGACATGAAAGTCCTTGGTGCGCCCCAAAAGGGCGAAAGTAGAGATCAAACCGACGAGGCCGAGACAGTGATCACCGTGGAGATGAGAGATAAACACGTTGCGCAGAGCCATAAACCTCTGCCTGTTGGTGCGCATCTGCATCTGCGTTCCCTCGCCGCAGTCGACCAGCGACAGTTTGTCGTGGATATTTACTATTTGTGCCGAGGGGTTGTGCCTCGGTGTCGGCGTGGCACTGCCGCAACCTAATATCGTTACTTCAAACTTCTCCATCTCCGTGTTTAATGACTGCAAAGGTAGTGCAATTATTGTGAGAAAGGACTGTAATGTCTTGCAAAATTTTCTCTCGCGCGTACATTATATAATTATAATGGAGGAGAGTCGGCGGATAATGGACAGGGCGGAGAGAAATCACGATATTTCTCTCCGCCCTTATCTGCTGTTGGCCGCTATTGCGGCAGACGTGTCATTTACTCTGCACTGCTCTGCTCTGCGAGCTTGGCTTTGAGTTCTGCCAATGCGTCGTTGTCAGCAAGAGAGTTTGCTGCAGCCTGATTTTGAATTTCAGGATTTTCGTTAGCCTGCTTGCGCGGTGCTGCAGGCTTGCGCTCTGCGCGCTGCTCATCCTCGAACACGCGGCTGTGGCTGAGGATAATGCGGCGAGTCATCTTGTTGAATTCCAAAACCTTGAAGGGCAGTTTCTCATTGAGCTGAGCCTTGCTCTTATCCTCCTTGATCAGATGCTTGGGAGTGGCGAAGCCTTCGATGCCGTACTCAAGCTGGATTACATCGCCCTTGTCATGCTCCTCGATGATGGTCCCCTCGTGTACGGAGCCCACGGTGAAGATAGTCTCAAATACGTCCCAGGGATTTTCCTCGGTCTGCTTGTGCCCAAGGCTGAGGCGACGGCTGTCTTTGTCGATTTCGAGTACAACAACCTCGATTTCGGCGCCGACTTTGGTTACCTCAGAGGGGTGCTTAACCTTCTTGGTCCAAGAGAGGTCGGAGATATGGATCAGGCCGTCTACGCCCTCTTCCAATTCAACGAATACGCCGAAGTTGGTGAAGTTGCGCACGCGAGCGGTGTGCTTGCTGCCGAGAGGATAGCGCTCCTCGATGTTCTGCCAGGGGTCGTCCTTGAGCTGCTTAACGCCGAGCGACATCTTGCGCTCCGCGCGGTCGAGGTTGAGCACAACGGCCTCTATCTCGTCGCCCACCTTCATGAAGTCCTGAGCGGAGCGGAGGTGTGTACTCCAGCTCATCTCGCTCACATGAATGAGGCCTTCAACGCCGGGGAGGATTTCTACGAATGCACCGTAGTCAGCCATTACCACAACCTTGCCGGTAACTTTGTCGCCAACCTGGAGGTTGGGGTCGAGAGCGTCCCAAGGATGCGGAGTGAGCTGCTTCAAGCCAAGAGCAATGCGCTGCTTCTCCTCATCGAAGTCGAGGATAACGACATTGATCTTCTCATCGAGCTGAACGAGCTCCTTCGGGTCGCCAACGCGGCCCCAAGAGAGGTCAGTGATGTGGATAAGACCGTCGACACCGCCGAGGTCGATGAACACACCGTAAGAGG
>JAFLUU010000145.1 GCA_022508585.1 Prevotellaceae bacterium
TGTTCGTTTCATCGTTGAGGTAGCATGGCAGGCACATTTCGTGACCAATATGTTTATTAAGCCCACCGCAGAGGAGCTTGAGAACTTCGAGCCCAACTTTGTAATCTACAACGCTTCAAAAGCCAAGGTTGAAAACTACAAGGAGCTCGGTCTCAACTCCGAAACCTGCGTGGCATTCAACACTACCAGCCGCGAGCAGGTAATTATTAACACCTGGTACGGTGGCGAGATGAAGAAAGGTATGTTCTCTATGCAGAACTATTACCTCCCGCTCCAGGGCATCGCATCAATGCACTGCTCTGCCAACACCGATATGGAGGGAAAGAATACTGCAATCTTCTTCGGCCTTTCCGGCACCGGCAAGACTACTTTGAGTACCGATCCCAAGCGCCTTCTCATCGGCGACGACGAGCACGGCTGGGACGACGAGGGCGTATTCAACCTCGAGGGCGGCTGCTATGCCAAGGTAATCAATCTTGACAAGGAGAGCGAGCCCGATATCTACAACGCTATCCGCAGAGATGCCCTTCTCGAGAATGTTACTGTTGACGAGAACGGCAAGATCGACTTCGCCGACAAGAGCGTTACCGAGAACACTCGCGTAAGCTACCCCATTGACCATATCGAAAAGGTTGTGAAGAAGGTTAACGGCAAGAGCGCAGGTCCCGATGCCAAGAATGTCATCTTCCTCAGCGCCGACGCATTCGGTGTGCTCCCCCCTGTGAGCATTTTGACCCCCGAGCAGACAAAGTACTACTTCCTCTCCGGCTTTACCGCCAAGCTGGCGGGTACAGAGCGCGGCATCACCGAGCCCACTCCCACTTTCAGCGCATGTTTCGGCCAGGCTTTCTTGGAGTTGCACCCCACCAAGTACGCAGAGGAGCTCGTTAAGAAAATGGAAAAGAGCGGCGCCAAGGCTTATCTCGTCAACACAGGCTGGAACGGTAGCGGCAAGCGTATTTCTATCAAGGACACTCGCGGTATTATCGACGCCATTTTGGGCGGTGCCATTCTCAACGCTCCTACCAAGAAGATTCCTTACTTCGACTTCGAGGTTCCCACACAGTTGGAGGGCGTAGACACCAATATCCTCGATCCGCGCGACACATATGCCGATCCCGCTCAGTGGGAAGAGAAGGCCAAAGACCTCGCTGCCCGCTTTATCAAGAATTTCGGCAAGTACACCACCAACGAAGCCGGTCAGGCTTTGGTGGCAGCTGGTCCGCAGTTGTAAAAAGTCGTTCGCAAACGGCGCATCAGCTATGCGCGAAACATAACAGCTTATGAAAATGAGAACACTCGCAATCATTTTGTGCGCAGTGTTGATGATACAGACGAGGCTGTCGGCTCAACAGGTCGACAGCCTCTCTTTGTATGACCTCAACGCTGTGAGCGTGAAGAAACGCGGCATCGGCACCACCCGAGTGGCGGGCGCCGAGAACGCCACGCGCATCAACCGCGAGGAACTGTTCAGGGCAGCGTGCTGCAACCTCGGCGAGAGTTTTACTACCAACCCCTCCGTCGATGTAAACTACAGCGACGCTGCAACGGGAGCCAAGCAAATCCGCCTTTTGGGTCTCAGCGGCAGATATGTGCAGATGCTCGCCGAGAATTTGCCCGACTTCCGTGGTGCCGCAGCCCCCTACGCGTTAGATTATGTGCCCGGACCGTGGCTGCAGAGCATTCAAGTCTCTAAGGGAGCCGCCTCCGTCAAGAATGGATACGAGAGCATCACCGGGCAAATCGATGTGGAGTATCTCAAGCCCGACGGCGACGAGGGGCTGGAGCTCAATCTGTACGGCAACACCCTCAGCCGCGTAGAAACTAATGCCGTCGGCAATCTGCACATAAACCAAAAACTAAGCACAGAGCTCCTCGCTCACTGGCAGGACGATTACGGCCATCACGACATCAACCGCGACGGATTTCTCGACCAGCCCAATGTGCGCCAACTCCATCTGCAAAACCGCTGGAAGCTCCGCACCGACCGTTACATCTTCCACGGCGGCGTCTCGCTGCTCGACGAACAGCGCGATGGCGGCCAGACTTCACACACCGTGCGCGGCAGCCACAGCAACCTATATAAAATAGGTATAGAGACCGCTCGCTACGAAGCGTACATGAAGCACGCCTTCATTCTTGACCCCGATCACGGCACCAATATCGCCCTCATGGGCACAGGCAGTCTCCACGAGGTCGATGCCGCCTACGGCAACAAAGCATACACCGCCCGCGAGCGCAACGGCTACGCCCAGCTGATGTTAGAGAGCAACCTTACCGACCTGCACAACCTTTCCGCCGGCCTGTCGCTCAACCACGACTATTTTACTCGCGATGAAAAGGAGACGGTAGGCGGCGCTTACGCGCAGTACACCTACAATCTGCGCAATAAGGTCGTGGCAATGGCAGGCCTGCGCGCCGACCACAGCTCTATGCACGGCACATTCGTTACTCCGCGTCTCCACCTCAAGCTCGTTCCCAACCAAACACTCAGCCTGCGCCTATCCGCCGGCAAGGGATACCGCACAGTCCATGCCCTTGCCGAGAACCACTATCTGCTAATGAGCGGCCGCCAGCTCCAGATTGAGCCGCTTCATCAGGAAAGCGCGTGGAACTACGGTCTCAGCACCTCCGTTTATGTACCTTTGTTCGGCAAGACGCTGCGAATCAACGCCGAATATTATCACACCCGCTTCAGCCACCAGGCAATCATCGACTATGACTCCGACCCCACCCTCATCAGCATCGCCAATCTGCACGGGCGCTCCTATTCCAACACCCTGCAGGTTGATGCCACCTATCCTGTGGTGCGCGGTCTCGACCTTACGGCAGCGTGGCGTCTCAACGAAGTGATGACCACCTACGGCGGACGACTCATGCGCCAGCCGCTCACAAGTCGCTACAAGGGTTTGGTATCGATTAGTTACAAGACACCGCTCGAACTATGGCAGTTCGATTTAACTATGCAGCTCAACGGCGGCGGACGAATGCCCACGCCTATAAATAATGAGTGGTCGTCAAGTTTTCATGCCTACGAGCAGCTCTCTGCCCAGATTACCCGCTGGTTCCGCCACTTCTCTGTTTACATAGGTGGCGAAAATCTCACGGCAGTCCGCCAGCGCCACCCCATCATCAATGCTTCCGACCCATGGAGCCCTGCTTTTGAGCCGACTATGGTGTGGGGCCCTACTCACGGCGCCATGGCCTACGCAGGAGTGCGTGTAAACTTATGGAACAAACACTAAACACTTAGATATGAAGAAAATACTTCTCTTTACGCTGCTCTTGGCTGCCACTTCAGCCATTGCCAAGGACATAAAGACTGCAGTGCTCACCCTACAGCCGCAGATGCACTGCGCCGGCTGCGAGAACAAAGTTAAAAACAACCTCCGCTTTGTCAAAGGAATCAAGACAATAGAGGCAAGCGCCGCAAAGCAGTGCGTAGTCGTAACCTACGACGCTGAAAAGACCTCGGTGCAGAAACTCATACAGAGCCTGAAGAAGGACGGATACACCGCCAAGGAGGTAAAGGCGGACAAAAAGTAATCATTCTCATTTTCAAGTTATTGTAAACCCATACCCCACGTGCATAAACCCTATGCACGTGGAGATAATCATCACAGGCTCTAACTCCAAGATGTTGAGCAGCGACCTAAGCACACTTATCGGTGGCCGATACAAGGAGATTTATATCCAATCGTTGAGCTATCGGGAGTTTATGCTCTTTCATCAGCTCCCGGACAGTGACGACACGCTGGCTAAATACATTCAGTTCGGCGGTCTCCCCGCCCTGGCCAGAATAGGACTTGACGAACAAGACGTTCGCGACTATCAACTCGATGTCTATCACACCGTGCTGCTTAAAGATGTGGTAATGCGCAATCAAATTCGCAACGTCGTCTTTCTTGGAAACCTTGTGCGCTTTCTTGCAGACAACACCGGCAAACTTATTTCCGCCAACAGCATCTCCAAATACATGAAAGCGCAAGGCGAACGCGTTACTTCTATGGCAATCATCAATTACGCCAGATACCTGTGCGATGCCTATGTAATTCATAAGGTCAGCCGCTATGACATTCACGGCAAGCGCCTGTTTGAGACCAACGACAAGTATTATTTTGAGGACTGCGGCATACGCAATGCCCTTGTCGGTGGCATTTGCGAGGGCGACATCGAAAAGATAATCGAGAATATCGTCTATAATCACCTTGTGCGTCTTGGCTATGAGGTAACAGTCGGCCAGCTGCAGTCGGCAGAGATAGACTTTGTCTGCACGAAGCCGGCAGGAAAGCGCCTCTACGTGCAAGTAGCCTACATCGTGGCCGATGAAAGCACACGCTTGCGCGAGTTTGGCAACCTGCGCGCCATACCCGACAATTATCCCAAATATGTAATCTCCCTTACTCCCCTCCTTATAAAGACGGACGACAATGGTATTACCCATCTCCACCTGCGCAAGTTCCTTGTCGACGGGCTTAACTAAGCTCTCTTGTCGAACTTAAAGGCGTCGTGATGATGCCAAACCGCATCGTGACAGAATTGATTGTCGTCGGCACGGTGCCAAATGTCATGCAAACTTTTTCAAATATCGTGCGGACTCACACAAAAGGCCTCCGCGCGCGATTTTTGAGCCTCGGCGCTTGTTTTTTCATCGTGAAAC
>JAFLUU010000146.1 GCA_022508585.1 Prevotellaceae bacterium
ACGAATTTCGAGGCCCAAAAATCGCGCGCGGAGGCCTTTTCTGCGAACTTTGACGAGGTAAGGTACGCGGAGGAGGTGGTATAGTGCGAGTTTAGCGAGGTATGGTATGGCAACATCGACATTTGCTGTTATCCGCACCGCACTTGCTGTCGCAAAATAGAGTTTCCATACGAATACAACTATAAAAATTGCAGACTTTCGGGCTAAATGTGGATTTTTCCGTGAGATTTAGCCCGAAAGTCTGCAATTTTCTATCGAGGAAGCTCTCCTTTTGCTTAAAGTTCAAAGGTGGAGCAAGGCAGCCCTGCCTCATTGACGAGGTTGGCGCGGGTGAACGGCTGCCAGCCGTAGCGCACGCTGACAGGGTGAGCGACCTTGCCTCGCGTGTCGAGCCTGACGGTGGTGCCGTCGATAGTGGCGGTGGCAGGATAATAGACTCCGTCGGCGCCGGCAACCTCAAAGGTGCAGGGGGCAGCGCCGTCGGCTGTGCGGAGAGCGGCGGCGTGATCGAAGCTGACGACGACTGTCTTGCCTTCCACGCGCATCGATGTCGGCTCGGGACCCTGCGACACGATGTCGCGCCCATAGGTGTGGCGCAGAGCCTGCAGACCTAAGCGGTAGCCTACCTGCTGTTTGCGCTTGGGGTGAACATCGAGCGAGTCGCCCACATCAGTGCTTACCGCCATCCATGTCTGGGGCAGGCGTGCGGCCAACAGGCGCTGGCTGTTGCGGAAACGCGGCCACGAGGGGCGGCAGAGGCTGCTAAGCTGCACGAAATAGAAGTCTAATGCGGGGCTTGCTTGCGATGCCGAGCGGAATGCTTTCTGCCAGCTCTGCTGCAATAGGGGGAAGAGGCGCTCATGGAGCTCCGAGTTATGCGCATTGCTCTCGCCCTGATACCATATCACGCCTTTGAGTGCCGTTCCCTCAAGGGGGAGTATGCCTGACTCATACATATAACAGGGTTCGTAAGAGTGGCGCTGCAACGGGTTGGTCTTTTGGGCGATATTCTTGGCCGCGCGCTCGCGCACCCAGTCCTGCACATGGTCATTTCTGAGCCAGTTGTACAGGATTTGCGGATACTCATACTGCAGTGTGCGGCGGTCGATCCATGCTTCAAGCGGCGTGCCGCCCACCGGATTGCAGATGAGGCCGATATGGAGCGTGGAGTCGGCGATACTGTCGGTCAGCGTCTTGCCAAAATGGTAGGCTACTGCGGGAAAGACACGCAAATCTGCCTTGTCTATGGTCTGCCAGCCTGCTGTTCTGAAGAGTTTGAGGGCATTGATAGAATCCAAGTCTTCTTTCGGGAACTCGATGTTATTAGTCGGATATTTGGAGTACATCGCCATAACATGCAGGCGCTTCTGCAGCGGCGCCTCGACCATGTCTGTCTTGGCGGTGGTGCAATAGCCGAGGCCGAACTCCATATTGCTCTGGCCGGAGCAGAGCCACACATCGCCGAGCCATACATTATTATATATAAGGTGTGTGTTCTGTGTCTTGGAGGCGGCAATGCCTGCCTTGAGAGTGGCAATGCTGAGCGTGAACGGGCCTCCTGCCGCCATGGCGGGCAGTTCTACACTCCACTGACCCCAACTATTTGCCACAGCCTCGGCCGAGGCTACCTTTTTCTTGCCGTTAGCGGTCAGCTCCACGCCAATCTTGTCGCCGGCGTTGGCCATACCTGCGATGACAACAGGCATATCTCGCTGCAGCACCATATCGTCGCCATAAGTGAGGGGCATCTGCAGGCCGCCGTAGTTTCCGGTGAGATTTTTGTAAACCGTTTCCGCCATTACGGCAGCTCCCGCTGCGTCGGGATGGAGCGCGTCGGGGAGATACTCGGGGTGGCAGTACATGGGAGTGTAGAAATCTATCAGCTCCACACCTTTACCATAAGCGACCTTGCGTATGGCGTCGCTGACCTGAGTGTGCCAGTCGCGCGTGCCGCTCTGGAAGCGAGGGTGCTGATGACCTATCGGAGTGAGCAGGCATATATACACCTTGGCCTTGGGGTTTGCCACATGAAAGCTGTCTATCAGTGCGCGATACTCGGGAATGAACTCCTCGCTGTAGTTAGGCCACCAGCGCGGATCGGTATCGTTGAGGCCGAGATGGATAATCACTATGTCTGCCTTGAAGTTCATTGCGTCGCGATACTCCGTCTGCTTGATGTAAGCCATTGGACTTCTGCTTGTGAGGGTTGCGCTGGAGCGCCCGAAATTCCTCACATCGTAATTGTCGCCCAACAGTCGCTGCAGCTGGGCCGGATAGCTGTTAATCTCGCGGTCGGGTATGCCATGACCGTAGGTAACGCTGTTGCCTATGCAGGCAACTTTTATCTTCTCCTTACCTTGAACGGCAAGGACGGCTGTCAGTAGCACGAGGAGGGTAAAAAACTTTTTCATGGATATAATATGAATGGTTTAATCGTTATTCCTTGGGGCTGAGACCCATCTGCGCAGCCTTCTGCAGCATAAAGGCGTGGGCGGCGGCGTGGTCGTTAGGGATTTTGCCGTCAAGAATTGCGTCTTTAATGGCCGACTTGATGGCGCCGACCTCCGCGCTCGGGCTGAGGCCGAAGGTCTGCATGATTTCCTCGCCGCTGACGGGCGGCTGGAAGTTGCGAATGCGGTCTTTCTCCTCCAATTCCACCAGTTTGCGGCGCACGAGCATGAAGTTGTCGCGAAAACGCTGCTTCTTCTGCTCGTTGCGGCTGGTGATGTCGGCATCGCAAAGGGTCATGAGGTCGTCTATGTCGTTGCCGGCATCAAACAGCAGGCGCCGCACGGCACTGTCGGTAACCTCGTCGTCGCTGATAGCGATAGGACGCATGTGCAGGTCAACGAGCTTCTGCACATATTTCATGCGGTCGTCCATCGGCAACTTCATGCGGCGAAAAATGCCGGGCACCATGCGACTGCCGATGAAATTGTGGTTGTGGAATGTCCAACCGTGCGCCATATCATAGGCGCGGCAGCGCGGTTTGCCAATGTCGTGCAGCAAAGCAGCCCAGCGAAGCCACAACAGCGACGCCTGCTCCTCCTTGGCGGCTGCGTCGTCGGCTTTACGCACCGGCGCGGCAGCAACATTGTCCAGAACTTCGAGGGTATGATAAAAAATGTTCTTATGGCTTCTGCCGTTGCGCGTTTCGCGTATGTTGAGGGCAGCCAACTCGGGAAAAATGAGCTCCAACAGTCCGCTGCGCTCCAGTTCCACGAAACCGCGGGAAGGAATAGGTGAAAGAAGAATCTTATTGAGTTCGTCGATAATGCGCTCCTTGCTGATAATGGCGATGCGCTCGCGGTTGCGATAGAGGGCGGCAAAAGTTTCCTCCTCTATCTGGAAGCCGAGCTGGGTGGCAAATCTCACGCAGCGCATCATACGCAAAGGATCGTCGCTGAATGTTACATCGGGATCGAGCGGAGTGCGGATAAGGCGGTCTTCCATGTCCTCCTGACCGTAGAACGGGTCGGTAAGCTCGCCGAAACGCGCCGCATTGAGGCAGACTGCCATGGCGTTGATAGAGAAATCGCGGCGCTCGAGGTCGTCCTGGAGCGTGCCGTCCTCAACGATAGGCTTGCGCGAGTCTCTCTGATAGCTTTCCTTGCGCGCCCCTACGAACTCGACCTCAATGCCGCGCCATTTGACCTGCGCCGTTCCGAAATTGCGGAACACGCTCAAATGGGCGCCGCGACCCAGCTCGCTGACGAGAGCCTGCGCTACCTCGATGCCGCTGCCCACTACCACTATGTCGATATCCTTTGACGGGCGCTCAAGAAACAAATCGCGCACATAGCCGCCTATAAGATGACACTCCACTCCTAAAGCGTCGGCCACCGCACCGATGCGATGAAAGATAGGCGCACTGAGTGCATCGCACAACTCTTGTTGCGTTAATATTCGCATTTACTATCTGTTTGTCTGCATTTCAGTGCCGCAAAATTACGTAAAAAAGAACAATAGTAGACTTTCGGTAAGCAAATTTGTCGTAAATTTGCGCCGTTAGGCATCTAATAATGCGTATTATGAACAAAGCAAACACCTTCATCGCCGTTCTGACCTGCACTCTCGCGCTAACCTCATGCGGTAACGACCAAAAAACAATTGTCGACATCGAACAGCAAGGCCAGCAATGGCTTAGCCGCGCTCGCGAGGCTCTTGCAGACTCCAATATCGTTCAGGCACGCGCCGCTATCGACAGTCTGCGCACTCGCTGCGCCGAAGCTTTCGACGCTCGCGAGCAAGGTATCCTGCTGCTCGACTCTATCGAACTGGCGGAGGCTCGCCGCGAACTAATCGTGGCCGAAAAATCAGCTGCGCGCCCCAATCTGGACATTTATGCCAGAGATTCTGCCGATGTGAACCTCGATAGAGCCAGAACGAAGGTGCGTTTCTACGAGCGCAAGCTCCTGCATGACCGCGAGAACAAGAAATGACAACGCTCCGGCGACTTATCTATAATTGAAAACGACAAAAAACGAAATCCTGCGCTTTTCTGTTGAAAAACGCAGGATTTTTCTTGAGGTACCTAGCAGATTCGAACTGCTGTACACGGTTTTGCAGACCGTTGCCTAGCCACTCGGCC
>JAFLUU010000147.1 GCA_022508585.1 Prevotellaceae bacterium
ATATAAGAATTTTTGAAAATTCTTATAAGATTTTTTCATTGTTCACGACATTTCTGCGCGCGCCGAGACCCAAAAATCGCGCGCGGAGGCCTTTTCTGACCGTGCGCACGATATTATTGCGCACGCGAAGGCTCGAAACGCTGACGTGGAGGTTCTTTGGAACAGCACGTAAAACTTTTATAACACTTACATAGGGCTTTTGTTGTGAAATCTTGCCGTTATCGGCAAATTTTCACTACTTTTGCCCAAAAATTAACAAGAAAACTTGCCGATAGATGACACAAGCAAAGCGTGCTGAGGAGAACAGCAACTATATTTCTGTTAAATCATGGGCGGAGAAGCACAATATTTCCGAGAGGACAGCCAGAAACTACTGCGCGCAGGGCAAAATAGACGGTGCTTACCTCGTAGGGAAAACATGGAACATTCCTGCGGACGCCGAAATGCCCAAACGCAAAACGAGACTGAAGATTTCGCCCCTGCTTGCCGCCTTGCGGGAGCAAAAAGCCGGCAAAATGAGAGGGGGTATTTATCATCGCGTGCAGATTGACCTTACCTATAACTCCAACCACATCGAAGGGAGCCGACTGACCCACGAACAGACACGCTACATCTATGAAACGAACACTATCGGCATCACAGACAGCGCTGTAAACATCGATGACATCATCGAGACCGCCAATCACTTCCGCGCTATCGACTATATCATCGACAATATCGAAGATAGCCTAAGCGAGAGCCTTATCAAGAACCTGCATCTGCTGCTGAAATCGGGCACCTCCGATGAACGCAAAGAGTGGTTCCGTATCGGCGACTACAAGATGCTGCCTAACGAAGTGGGCGGCAGCGATACCACCGCCCCCGAGCTGGTTCACAAGGAAATGAAGGCGCTTTTGAAACAGTATAACACCCTGCGGCAACCAACGCTTGAGGATATTATCGACTTTCACTATCGTTTCGAGGCAATCCACCCTTTCCAGGACGGCAACGGGCGCGTTGGCCGCCTGCTGATGCTGCGCGAGTGTCTGCGCCACGACCATGTGCCATTTATAATCACCGAAGAACTTAAGATGTACTATTATAACGGCCTCCGCCACTGGCCAAATGACAAGGGTTACCTTATGGACACCTGCCTCACTGCGCAAGACTACTTCAAGAGCCTGCTACAGAAATTTCGGATAGATTACGAGAAATAAGACGATAGGCATCTACATTTCTGAATAAGAGCCTAAGTGGAGCTGTGAATAGCGCTATTAACACTATGTACGACTTATACTCCCCCAACAAAGGCATTAAGGGATACCAAGTAACGACAATGACTATGCAAAGCACTAAAACTTCAATCAAGGAAGATATTCCAACAACTGACATCACAGGAATTGAAGAAAAACTCATTCAACAAACATTTATCAACGCAAATGAGTTAGCTAATGGCGACAAAATCCCTTGCGAACCCGGGATTTATTGCATAAAGTTGAGAGATAACGCCTGTCTCCCTGCGAAATATGGGCAACTACGCGAAGATAGAATAATCTACATCGGCAAAGCGACAACTGACCTAAAGAAAAGATTATGGGAAGAGGAACTTAACAACAAGAGACCCGCGACCTTCTTCCGTAGCATCGGCGCAATGTTAGGTTACCTCCCACCAAAGGGGGCGTTGATAGGCAAGAAAAATACCAAAAGCTACAAATTTAACAGTGAAGACACCAAGGAAATTAAAAAGTGGATACAAAATTCTTTGGATGTAAACTTTGTATCTGTAATTCCTACTGAAATAAAAAATATTGAAACTTATTTAATACAGAAATATCGTCCTCTTGTAAATATTAAAGACAATCCGACACCAAGTGCAGAACTTAAAGCCGCAAGAAACAGATGTATGGAATGGGCAAATAGCGCAGAATAATTACCATAGCAACTTTTCTTGCAAACGCGAAGTTAAACGGCAATGCCGGTACGCATTACCTCGCGGAAAAGAGGGGTATTCTCCCCTTGTTCGAGCAGTATCGGTTCAAGCATCAGACTGACGCGATCGACATCATGCCACAACCCCGCAGAAGTCTCGAGCCAATCCCCTTGTACCTTGGGAACTATTACCGCCACATCGATGTCGCTCCATTCATGAGGGCAACCACGCGAATAAGAGCCGAACATCATTACTTTTAGCTCGCTGTTAAAACGAGGAGCAATGACCTCCTTATATCTGCGCACGAGATTCAGCGCTTCGTCCTTTCCGAGAATTTTTGGAGTATCCATTTATGTAGCGATAAGGTGTTTTCCAATATCTTTGCTGTTGCAGCTTCATCGAGCGAGATGGCGATTCTATCCTTGTATTCGCGATAACGAGCCTCTATGTTCATCAATACTATTCGTTCAAGAAATAGTTTCTGCTCTTCCGACATTTATGTATAAAGCCCACACCCCTGTGCGATACGCTTATGATTGTGAATAAAAGGAGGGTCGTCATCACGGCTCACGCACCAATAGGCTTTCAGCGTTTTCTCTATGACTTGATGACACATAAAAGCAGTATATAGCCAATGCCTGTTGCGAAACAACAAATCGGCTACACTCAAATCCTCCGCCACGAGGTCAAGCCATTTCCGCGCCATGCTATCTCTTGCCATGTGCTATTTTCTTATTAAGTCTTTGCCGCAAAATTACGTAAAGTTTTTCAGTTTTCGGCATCTTGTTATACCTTATATATATTATTTGGAGAGGATTAGGCAAAATTTCGTTTTTTTTGATTAACTTCGCGCCAGAAATTTCAAAATTCCAAACAACTATAGATTACATGGAAACAAAAAGAGTTTACACCTTCGGCAACGGTAAGGCCGAAGGCAACGCGCAAATGCGCGAGGTGCTCGGCGGTAAAGGTGCAAACCTCGCCGAGATGAACCTCATCGGTGTGCCTGTTCCCCCGGGCTTCACCATTACCACCGACACCTGCAACGAATACTATGCTGTCGGCCAAGATAAGATCGTGGAGTTGCTGCAAGGCGAAGTGAACGCCGCAGTTGCTCATGTGGAGAGCCTGATGGGCTGCAAGTTCGGCTCGCTGGAGAATCCTCTGCTGGTCAGCGTGCGCTCCGGCGCGCGTGCTTCTATGCCCGGCATGATGGACACGATCCTCAACCTCGGTCTTAACGACGAGGTGGCAGAGGGTATGGTACGCAAGACCAACAATCCTCACTTCGTTTACGACAGCTACCGCCGCTTCGTGCAGATGTACGGCGATGTGGTGCTGGGTATGAAGCCGGTGAACAAGGAAGACATCGACCCGTTCGAGGCTATCATCGAGAAAGTAAAGGAAGAGCAGGGCGTTACGCTCGATAAGGATCTCTCGGTTGAGAGTCTGAAGAAACTCGTTGAGCTCTTCAAGACCGCTATCAAGGAACAGACCGGTCAGGACTTCCCCAACGACCCGATGGAGCAGCTCTGGGGTGCTATCTGCGCCGTATTCCGCAGCTGGATGAACGAGCGTGCTATCCTCTACCGCAAGATGGAGGGTATCCCCGACGAGTGGGGTACAGCCGTAAGCGTTATGGCTATGGTGTTCGGTAATATGGGCGACACCTCCGCTACCGGCGTATGCTTCAGCCGCGATGCAGGTAACGGCGAGAACCTTTTCAACGGCGAGTACCTCATCAATGCCCAGGGCGAGGACGTGGTGGCAGGTATCCGCACTCCGCAGCAGATTACCAAGATCGGTTCACAGCGCTGGGCCGAGCGTGCCGGCATCAGCGAGGAGGAGCGTGTGGAGAAGTTCCCCTCTATGGAGGAGGCGATGCCCGAAATCTACGCTGAGCTCGATGCTATCCAAGACAAGTTGGAGCATCACTATCATGATATGCAGGATATGGAGTTCACAGTGCAGGAAGGCAAACTCTGGTTCCTCCAGACTCGTAACGGCAAGCGCACCGGTACCGCCATGGTAAAGATTGCTATGGATCTCGTGCGCGAAGGCCTCATCGACGAGAAGACTGCTATCACTCGCTGCGAGCCTCAGAAGCTCGACGAGCTGCTTCACCCCGTGTTCGACAAGGATGCTTTGGCTAAGGCCAAGGTTATCACACAGGGTCTGCCTGCAAGCCCGGGCGCTGCCTGCGGTCAAATCGTGTTCCACGCTGATGATGCCCAAGAGTGGGCTGCTAACGGCCATAAGGTGATTATGGTGCGCGTGGAGACCAGCCCCGAAGACCTCGCCGGCATGGCAAGTGCCGAGGGTATCCTCACTGCGCGCGGCGGTATGACCAGCCACGCTGCTGTGGTGGCTCGCGGTATGGGCAAGTGCTGCGTTAGCGGCGCCGGCGCAATCAATGTGAACTATAAGACCAAGACTGTAGAAATAGAGGGCGTTACCTATAAGGAGGGCGACTACATTTCGCTCAACGGTACTACCGGTCAGGTATTTGCCGGCGAGATTCCCACCAAGGCTGCCGAGCTTAGCGGCGACTTCAGAGCCCTGATGGATCTGTGCGACAAATATACCAAGATGGAGGTGCGCACTAACGCCGACACTCCCCACGATGCACAGGTGGCTCGCGCCTTCGGTGCCAAGGGTATCGGTCTGACCC
>JAFLUU010000148.1 GCA_022508585.1 Prevotellaceae bacterium
AGTAGCGCTGACATTCTCTATATGACACGAGTGCAGAAGGAGCGCTTCACCGATTTGATGGAGTATGAGCGCGTCAAAGACACTTATGTGCTGTGCAATGCCATGCTTCAGAAGGCAAAGGAGAACCTTAAAATACTGCACCCCCTGCCACGCATCAATGAAATCAACGCTGATGTTGACGATAACCCGCATGCCTACTACTTCCAGCAGGCGCAGAACGGATTGTACGCCCGTCAGGCACTAATCAGCGATGTGCTGGGACTTACGCTCGACAATATTACCAACGACAAAAGCATTATCTAAATGAAGAAGCAACTTTTGGTTTCGGCGCTCGAGAACGGCACAGTTATCGACCACATACCGTGCGACCGCACTGCCGATGTGCTCAGTCTGCTCAAGATAAACGAGATGAACTCCACCGTTATGATCGGCATGAACCTCAAAAGTAAGAAAATGGACAAAAAAAGCATCATCAAGATTGCTGACCGTTTCTTTACTGACGACGAAATAAATCAGCTCTCCGTCATTGCACCCGACGCGAGCCTAAGCATTATCCGCAACTATGAGGTGGTGGAAAAGAAGGATGTCAATATGCCGGAGGAGTTGCGCGACATAGTACGCTGCGCCAACCCTAAGTGTATCACCAACAACGAACCGATGCGCACCATCTTCCATGTCATCGACAAAAAGCGCGGAATAATGAAATGCCACTACTGCGAGAAAGAGCAGCTTGTGAAAAACACAAAACTCAAGTAAGAAACTTATAAAATCAACAACAATATGAAACGAGACACCGAGATTTTCAGCATCATCGAGGCTGAACACCAACGCCAACTCAAAGGTTTGGAACTGATTGCCTCCGAGAATTTTGTCAGTCAGCAGGTAATGGAAGCTATGGGTTCCGTGCTGACCAATAAGTACGCCGAAGGCTACCCGGGCAAGCGTTATTACGGCGGTTGCGTCAATGTTGACAAGAGCGAGACCATTGCTATCGAACGCGCCAAGCAGATTTTCGGAGCAGAATACGCCAATGTGCAACCGCACTCCGGTGCTCAGGCCAATGCTGCCGTCTTCTTCACCGTGCTTAAGCCCGGCGACACATTTATGGGGCTTAATCTGGATCACGGCGGCCACCTCAGCCACGGC
The DNA here is from genome assembly GCA_022508585.1 of Prevotellaceae bacterium. Lineage (GTDB taxonomy): Bacteria > Bacteroidota > Bacteroidia > Bacteroidales > Bacteroidaceae > UBA6382. The sequence goes on from JAFLUU010000148.1 coordinate 1,147, forward strand.
TCCAAGGTCAATACTTCGGGCATTCTCTACAATCCTGTAGGCTACAACCTCAATCGTGAGACTGGCCGCGTGGATTATGACGAAATGGAGCAGCTCGCCCTGCAGCACAAGCCCAAACTAATCGTTGGCGGCGGCTCTGCTTACAGCCGCGAATGGGATTATGCCCGTATGCGCGACATAGCCGACAAAGTTGGCGCCATTCTTATGGTCGACATGGCTCATCCTGCAGGTCTCATCGCTGCCGGCTTGCTGGAGAACCCTGTAAAATATGCCCACATCGTTACTACTACAACTCACAAGACTCTGCGCGGCCCTCGCGGCGGCCTTATCCTTATGGGCAAGGACTTTGAGAATCCGTGGGGGCTCAAAACTCCCAAAGGCGAGGTCAAAATGATGAGCCAGCTGCTCAACAGCGCCGTTTTCCCCGGCATTCAGGGCGGTCCGCTCGAGCATGTCATCGCCGCCAAGGCCGTTGCTTTCGGAGAAATCCTGCAGCCTGAGTTTAAGGAGTACGCCAAGCAAGTTAAGAAGAACGCCGCCGTGCTGGCAGAGGAGCTTGTGAAGCGCGGTTTCGGCGTAGTCAGCGGCGGCACCGACAATCACTCTATGCTCATCGACCTGAGGCCGAAATATCCCGAGCTGACCGGCAAGGTGGCTGAGAACGCCTTAGTTGCTGCCGACATTACGGCAAATAAGAACATGGTACCGTTTGACAGTCGCAGCGCTTTCCAAACTTCGGGCATTCGTCTCGGCACTCCTGCCATTACTACGCGAGGCGCGAAGGAGGATTTGATGATTCAAATCGCTGCCTGGATAGAAGAAGTCCTCAACGATCCCGAAAATGAGCAGGTAATCGCAAAAGTTCGCGGCGAAGTGAACGAAACGATGAAGGCTTATCCTCTGTTTGCCTATTAAACTGCAATTTTCCACGATTTGGAAATAATAAATAAGTATTTCAAGAGTCTGAGTGCCGAGCAACAGGCGCAGTTTGCCATGCTCGACGGATTGTATCGCGAGTGGAACGACAAAATCAATGTCATTTCGCGCAAAGACATCGACAATCTTTACGAGCACCATGTGCTCCACTCGCTGAGCATCGGCAAACACATCAGTTTTACCGACGGCACTCAGATTCTTGATGTCGGCACCGGCGGCGGCTTCCCCGGCATTCCGCTGGCAATCCTTTTTCCCAACTGCAAATTCCACCTCGTAGACAGCATCGGCAAGAAAGTGCGAGTAGCTACCGAGGTCGCCGCAATGATTGGGCTCAAGAATGTGCGTTGCACCCATCAGAATGTCAAAGATGTGCACGAGCGCTACGACTTTGTTGTCAGCCGCGCAGTGATGCCCGCCCCCGAGCTTATCAGATTAGTGCAGAAAAACATTCTGCGCAAAGGTCGCAACGCGATGCCCAATGGTTTGCTATGCCTCAAGGGCGGCGACATGACAGAAGAGCTCGAAAGCCTCAAGCGCTGGCACGAACTCACGCCGGTGAGCGACTATTTCGACGAGCCTTACTTTGAAACCAAGAAAATCCTTTTTGTCCCCCTTTAGATTATGCTCAACATCAAGTGCTTTGTAGTCAATATGCTGGAGGAAAACTGCTATGTCGTCAGCGATGACACCAAGCAGGCGGTAATCATCGACGACGGCGCATGGATACGCGGCGAGCACTACACCATCGACGAATACATCAGACGCGAGGGTCTCACGCTCACGCATATACTCAACACCCACGCCCATTTCGACCACAGCATGGGCAATGGGCACCTCTGGGCAACATACGGACTCAAGCCCGAGATGAGCAATCGCGACGCAGAGCTATACACCAACCTCTCGCTGCAGGTGCAGAGTATGCTCGGGCACAAGATGAAGGTCGATGTCGCGCCATTGGGAGACATGCTCAAAGAAGACGACATCATCAAGTTCGGCAATCACACACTCAAGGTGTTGGAAACCCCCGGCCACACTCCGGGTGGCGTCTGTTTCTACTGCAAGGAAGAAGGCGTGCTTTTCTCCGGCGACAGTCTGTTCGAGCAATCCATTGGCCGCACCGATTTCCCCGGCGGCAGCGCACTCGATCTCATCAGCAGCCTGCAGAATAAGGTCATGACTCTGCCCGACAACACCGTTGTTTATCCCGGACACGGCAACAGCACCACCATAGAGCGCGAGCGCCGCTATAATCCCTATCTTAACTAATCCGCTGCACTGAATATGGAGCAAGAAACAGCCCTCAGGGCTGCGCCAAACATCGCACTGATAGGCAATAACTCTCTGATGATGCACGGTCTCAAGCAGATGTTGTCGGAGGTTATGCCTTTTGCGCAGTTCGGCGTTTTCACCACATTGCAGGATATGGAGCAGGCGCTGAATGACGCTCCGGTTTTTCACTACTTTGTCAGCGCGGAGCAATACGCTGCCAACGAGGCTTTTTTTATTGCTCACAAGGCGCAGACCATCGTGCTCATCACTAACGAGAGTGTATCGGAGAACCTTAATGCCGAGATTATGACACTAAGAATGCTGCAACCGCGCGACAACATTCTGCGCGACCTGCTCGCTTTGCAGCAACGCGGTCATAATCATAACGCGCGCTATCCCGAGGCTCTCACACATCGTATAAAGCAAGCCGAAGCAGAGCACGAGCCGCTTAGCAAGCGAGAGAAAGAAGTGCTGCGCCTATTGGCGAGCGGTATGATAAACAAAGAAATCGCCGACCGGCTGCATATCAGCATACACACCGTCATTACCCACCGCAAGCATATCATGCAGAAGCTCCACTCGCAGTCGCTCTCCAAGCTCGCCATCTATGCTGTGCAGCACGGCATAATCTCTCCCCACGAAGCGTTGTAACAACTCTTTTTTCACGCCAAGTCCGGAGGTCGACATTTTCTCAAAACACCTCTACGCGCCACCTATACGTGAACCGCAGCAGCACAGTCGCCGCAAGCGGAGTGCGAAATGTTGTGCAAGTTTACATAAAAGTCGTGCAAACTCGCACAAATGTCGTGCGCGCACGATTTTTGAGCCTCCGCGTTTGTTTTTTCATCGTGAAACTTTAAAAATTCATATATGATTTTTTAAAAAACCTTATAAGAATTTCTGAGAATTTATATAAGAATTTTTGAAAAT
>JAFLUU010000149.1 GCA_022508585.1 Prevotellaceae bacterium
CAACTGGTACGGCATGTTCCTCCACGAGAGCCAGTATCTTGAGCCGGTGATGCCCGATATGGAGGCAATGCTCGAGAGCAGCCAGCGCAATGTCAATGGTACGGTTACGCTGGAGCTTCGTCCCTACAGCTTCCAGACCATAGGCTGCGATACGCCCGACGATTTGGTTCACAACAAGCTCGGCGAGTACGGCGAGACGGCCAAAGCGTGGACCAGCGAGGACGCTAAGGGCTTCATCAAGGTTACAGCCACTCCGCTGCGCGCATATTATTCCGTTCACCCCGACGAAGAGAGATAGGATATGGTGAAAATTGGAATCCTCGGCGCAGCAGGTTACACCGGCGGCGAACTGATTCGCGTGCTGCTCAATCATCCGGAGGCAGAGATAGTGTTCGCCAACTCCGAGAGCAACGCCGGAAATCTCGTGAGCGATGTTCACGAAGGTCTTGTGGGTGAAACCGACCTGCGCTTCAGCTCGCAGATGCCCTTCGAGGCGGTAGATGTCATCTTCCTCTGCTTCGGCCACGGCAAGAGCGCTCAATTTCTGAGCGAGCACGACATTCCGAGCCGCGTCAAGATTATAGACCTTGCCCAAGACTTCCGTATCGCAGGCGCCCACGACTTTATATACGGCCTCCCCGAAATTCACCGCGAAGCCATCGGCAAAGCCCAGAAGCTCGCCAACCCGGGGTGCTTCGCGACCGCCATTCAGCTCGCGCTGCTGCCGGCTCTGCAAAGCGGCATCATCTGCGGCGACATACACATCAACGGAATCACCGGCAGCACCGGCGCAGGACAAAAGCCCGGCGCGACGACTCACTACTCGTGGCGCAATGACAACATTTCGGTCTACAAAACATTTACCCACCAGCACCTTCTGGAAATCGGCCAGACCGTCAGAGAATTGCAGCCCGACTATGAGGGCAGGCTTCTCTTCATTCCGCAGCGCGGCTGCTTCGCTCGGGGTATTTTCGTTACGGCTTACGCCAAGTGCGACACGCCGATTGAAGAAGTGCACGACATTTACGCCAACTTCTACAAAGATGCAGCGTTTACCCATGTGGTAAGCAAAAGTCCGGACCTCAAACAGGTAGTGAACACCAACAAAGCTGTTGTCTATGTGGAGAAATACGAAGACCAGCTGCTGATGATTTCCTGCATCGACAATCTGCTCAAAGGTGCCGTCGGCCAAGCAGTGCAGAACATGAATCTGATGTTCGGTCTCGACGAGAATTGCGGCCTGAAGCTCAAGGCTTCGGCATTTTAGCACGACATTACACAAAATATCCTTATCTTTTCCTGAAAAATGAACCTCTTTGATGTATATCCCCTCTTCGACATAGCCATCGACCACGGCAAAGGTTGCCGCGTCTGGGACACTGACGGAAATGAGTACCTCGATCTTTACGGCGGCCACGCCGTGATTAGCGTGGGGCACTGCCATCCGCACTATGTGGAGGCAATGACAAAACAGCTCGGCAAACTTGGTTTCTACAGCAACTCCGTCATCAATCCGCTCCAGCAGGAGCTGGCAGAGCGCCTCGGCAAGGCTTGCGGTTACGATGACTACCAGCTATTCCTCGTCAACTCCGGCGCCGAAGCCAACGAGAATGCCTTGAAATTGGCATCTTTTCACAACGGTCGCACGCGCATCTTGTCATTAGAGAAGGCCTTTCATGGCCGTACATCGTTGGCGGTGGAGGCAACGGCCAACCCCAAGATCATTGCCCCCATCAACGCGAACAATCACGTAACCTATCTGCCACTTAACGAGATAGAGCCGTGGCGCAAGGAGCTCGAGAAGGGCAATGTATGCGCCGTTATTATCGAGTGCATCCAAGGCGTGGGAGGCATACGCATGGCCACGGCAGAGTTTATGCAGGAGCTGCGTCAAATATGCGATGATACGAACACTGCGCTCATCTGTGATGAAATACAGTGCGGCTATGGGCGCAGCGGTCGCTTCTTCGCTCATCAGCACCTCGGCATCAAGCCGGATTTAATCACCGTTGCCAAAGGTATTGCCAACGGTTTCCCGATGTCGGGCCTGCTTATTTCGCCTAAGTTCACTCCCGTTTATGGTCAGCTCGGCACAACTTTCGGCGGCAACCACCTTGCCTGCGCCGCAGCCCTCGCCGTGCTCGACATTATCGAGCAGGAGCGACTAATCGACAATGCTGCTGCAGTTGGCGAGTACCTCATGGAACGCTTGCGCACCGAAAACCTGCCGCACATCGTAGAGGTGCGCGGTCGCGGCCTGATGATTGGCATAGAGCTCGACATTCCGTACAAGGAAGTGCGCAACCGCCTCGTAAAAGAGGAGCATGTGTTCACCGGTTGCTCCGGTACGAACACTCTGCGCCTTCTCCCGCCGCTGACTCTCACCAAGGCCGAAGCCGATGAGTTCATTGAGAAGCTGAAACGCGTGCTCATTTAAGGCAAAGCCGCCAACACTCCACAGGACAATGACGCAGCAATTCCGATACACAACAATAATAGCAGTAAGGCTGTTAGCCTTACTGCTATTATTGATTACGCCTGCACTCTTCACGAGCTGCAGCGACGACAACGGCACCCTGCCCCAAGACCCAGCCGACGGCTCGCATCAAGGCAGCACTCCGCAGAACGACAAGCTGCCAATCGTCTATCTAACCACGCCCGACAGCCAACCCATTACCAGCAAGACTGAATATATGGAGCACGCCACCGTGAGGATAGAAGCTCCCGACAGTCAGACGCTACTCAACGACTACATCATGGTGCGAGGGCGAGGCAACAGCTCATGGTCGGCACCGAAGAAACCCTACATCTTCAAGTTTGACGACAAGCAGTCAGTCCTCTCAATGGCCAAGGACAAGACCTGGGTGCTCTTGGCCAACTACTACGACCCCACCCTGCTGCGCAACGACCTCGCTTTCTGGATCGGCAACGAGATGAGCACACTCGAATGGACGCCCTCCTTCCGCATGATCAGCTTCGTGCTCAACGGAGAGCCGAAAGGCATATATCAACTCGGCGAAAAACCCAAGATAAGCAAGAACCGCCTAAACCTCGGCGACACCGGATTTTTATTGGAAATCGACGGCAAGGCCACAAGCGACGAGATCACCTTTCGCACACCCCACCTGCTGCGTCCAGTCAACATCAAAGACCCTGACATAGACCTCAACAGCGCCGACTACATCTATGTGCGCGACCACATCATCGACATCGAGGCAGCCCTCTATGCCAACAACTACACCGACCCCGTAGAGGGCTGGCGCAAATACATGGACGAGGACTCGTTTGTGGAGTGGTACATCATCAATGAGCTTGCCAAGAACGCAGATGCCATATTCTTCACATCGTGCTACATGTATTTCACACCCAATAGTAAGCTCAAGATGGGACCGCTCTGGGATTTCGACATAGCTTTCGGCGGTTATCCATGGCCTTGGGAGAAGACATACGAGATTGCTAACAACCCCGAAGGGTTTTACATCAACAGCGCAACATGGTACCAGCGGCTGTTTGCAGATCCCGCCTTCGTCGTTAAAGTAAAGGAGCGCTTCGCGTGGTACTACGACAACAGGCAGCGTATCTACGACCACATCGATCAGACAGCCGAACAAATAGAAGAGTACATAGTGGCCGACAATCAGCTGTGGGGCACCATTACGCCGACAGACAGCGAAGCCGCGCAAACGCTCGCCCTCTGGCACGAGCACATCGACAACATGAAGCAGTGGATCGAGAGCCGCTTCACATGGCTCCACCAAAATTTATCACAACTGCAATAAAGCACTGCCGCACCCCCACCGCATTTTAGTCAACCTCGACAAAGCAACCCCAAAACCTCGCTAAAATTGTACCTAACATCGTTGAAGTTCATAGAAAAGGCCTCCGCGCGTGATTTTTGGGCCTCGGCGTTTGTTTTTTCATCGTGAAACTTTAAAAATTCATAT
>JAFLUU010000015.1 GCA_022508585.1 Prevotellaceae bacterium
TGTATATGAATTTTCAAACTTTGACGACATAAAATCGCGCGAGAACGATAAAAAAACGCGCGCGCACGACATTTGTCGCCGTAAGATAGGGGTAAGGTACAACAATGTGGGGGATTGTCGGAAGAAGGTAGAGGATTGAGGGCTGTTTTGAGGATATTGGGCAAAATGTGATGGGCATTGTTTAGGGAGCAATCCTACTATAAAAAATTGTTGCCGAGTGAGAAAACTATGAAATCGGTGTGTATTTTCTTGGTCGTAATTACAAAAATCTTACCTTTGCGCTTAAGAAAACATCGCACCGACAATCAAAGGCGCCGCATCGACATTCGACACTCAAATATAATCCTTCAATAAAATCTCTACAAGATGAATACACAGCGAATAATGACTGAGCTCGAGGCTAAGCACCCGGGCGAAAAAGAGTTCCTGCAAGCAGTGAGAGAGGTGCTGCTCTCGGTAGAGGAGGTCTACAATCAGCACCCCGAGTTTGAGAAAAACAAAATCATCGAGCGCCTTGTGGAGCCCGACCGCATCTTTACCTTCCGCGTGGTGTGGGAGGACGACAAGGGCGAGCTGCAAGTGAACCGCGGCTACCGCGTGCAGTTTAACAACGCCATCGGTCCTTACAAGGGCGGCTTGCGTTTCCACGCCTCGGTGAATCTGTCAATCCTGAAATTCCTCGGTTTTGAACAGACCTTCAAGAATGCGCTGACCACGCTGCCTATGGGTGGCGCCAAGGGCGGCAGCGACTTCTCGCCGCGCGGCAAGAGCAACGCCGAGATAAGGCGTTTCTGCCAGGCGTTCATGCTTGAGTTGTGGCGCAACATCGGTCCCGACCAAGATGTGCCGGCCGGCGACATCGGCGTGGGCGGTCGTGAAGTGGGTTACCTCTATGGTATGTACAAGAAGCTGCAACGCGAGCACACCGGCACGATTACGGGCAAGGGCTTGGAGTTCGGCGGCTCGATACTGCGCCCTGAGGCCACGGGCTTCGGCGCTCTCTACTTCGTGCAGCAGATGCTGAAGGAGAAGGGCATCTCGTTAGAGGGCAAGACGGTGGCTCTGTCGGGCTTCGGCAATGTGGCGTGGGGCGCGGCCACCAAAGCGACGCAGCTCGGCGCCAAGGTGGTAACCATCAGCGGCCCTGACGGCTACATCTACGACCCCGACGGCATCAGCGGCGACAAGATAGACTATATGCTGGAGCTTCGCGAGAGCGGCGACGACATTGTGGCTCCGTATGCGGAGAAATATCCCGGGGCGACCTTCTATCCGGGTCGCAAGCCGTGGGAACAGAAGGTGGACATCGCCCTACCCTGCGCCACGCAGAACGAGGTGAGCGGCGCTGACGCTCAACAGCTCATCGACAACGGCACTCTGTGCATCGCCGAGGTGAGCAACATGGGCTGCACGGAGGAGGCTGCCAACTTGTTTGTGGAACACAAGGCGCTGTTCGCTCCGGGCAAGGCTGTGAACGCGGGTGGTGTGGCCACGAGCGGCCTTGAGATGAGCCAGAACGCGATGCACCTCTCGTGGAACGCGGAAGAGGTGGACATGAGGCTGCATCAGATTATGTCGTCCATTCATGGGCAGTGTCTGAAGTACGGTCAGCAGGGCGACGGCTACATCAACTATGTGAAGGGCGCGAATATCGCCGGCTTCATGAAGGTGGCTAAGGCGATGATTGACCAAGGGCCGATATAAAACAAGAAAAATCCCCCTCTGATAACCTAAGCGGAAAATCAGAGGGGGATTTTTGTATTGGCAGGTCAGCAATCGGTGCTGATTTATCGAACAATGGTGGCGTTGCGGTCGGGACCTACGCTGACAATGGTGATTGGCACTCCGATATACTGCTCTATATACGCGATGTAGTCCTTCAACGCTTGCGGCAGGGCGTCATAAGTCGTCAGTTCGGTGAGATCCGTCTGCCAGCCGGGGAGTTCCTCATAGACTGCCTCGCAGCCGTTAAGGTCGTAGGGGACTGTTGTCAAAGTCTCGCCGCCCTTGCGATAAGCGGTGCAGACCTTTATGGTGGCGAACTCGTCGAGAACATCGCTCTTCATCATAATCAGTTGGGTTACGCCGTTGACCTGCACAGCATACTTGAGCGAAACTAAATCGAGCCAGCCGCAACGACGGTTGCGACCGGTAACTGCTCCGTATTCGTGGCCAATCTCTCTTATGCGGTCGCCGGTAGCATCAAAGAGCTCGACAGGGAACGGGCCGGAGCCGACGCGCGTGCTGTAAGCCTTGAAGATACCAAAGACATCGGCGATTTTCGACGGGGCGACGCCGAGACCCGTGCAGACGCCGCCGGTGGTGGTGCTGCTGGAGGAGACCATCGGATAGGTGCCGTGGTCAATATCGAGCATGGTGCCCTGCGCCCCTTCGGCAAGCACGCTCTTGCCCTCGGCAAGCATAGCATTCAGCTCGTTTTCGCTGTCAGTCAGCGCAAAGCCCTTCATATATTCCACGCCCTCGAGCCACAACTGCTCCTCCTCGGCGATGTCGTAAGCGTAGCCGAGGTTATTCAATATCTGCTCATGGCGAGCCTTGAGAGCGGCGTACTTCTCCGCAAAATTGTCGAGAATATCGCCCACGCGAAGGCCGACACGCGCTGCCTTGTCGCTGTAAGTAGGGCCGATGCCCTTGCCGGTGGTGCCGATCTTGTCCTTACCCTTAAGGGCTTCGTAGGCGCGGTCAAGGGCGCGGTGGGTGGGCAGAATGAGGTGGGCGCGCTTGGAGATATGCAGACGCTGCCTGATGTCGTAGCCGGCGGCTTCTACCTCCTTGGCCTCGACCATAAAAAGGTCGGGAGCGAGCACGCAACCGTTACCGATGATATTAAGTGTGGTTTCGCTGAAAATACCTGAAGGAATGGAGCGCAACACAAATTTCTTGCCGTCAAAAATAATGGTATGACCAGCATTCGGCCCTCCGGCGAAACGCGCTACCACATCATACTGCGGGGTAAAGAAATCTACGACCTTCCCCTTGCCTTCGTCGCCGAAGACAATGCCTAAAAGGGCATCAACTTTTCCTTTTGTCATGTTATTTATTAAGTTTTGTTCCTTATTCGTTTAATTTTCAAGGTTCATTCGCTTCAAGAGCTTGCTAACCAATGCCTCGGGCTCGTCGCCGACAAGGGCGTACTTGAGCAACGAATCGTAAGCGGCTTTGCGAACGATGGCGCTGGCGCCTCCCAATGCCGCGGCGGACTGATCAAGATATTCCATCTCGGACTGACGCATCAGCGGACAGCCATTCATAAACAGCCTGCCGAGCAACAGAAAGCCGCAGAGCTGCTTCATCTCCTCGGCGGCAGCAATCCATTGGAACGCCTTGTCGGAAGCGTAAGGCAGATGGCTGAACAGCGTCAGCACGGTGTACTGCACTTCCTCGGGATAGCGCATCGACTCAACCCAGATGTCCGCAATTTCAGGATAGAAGCTTTCCGTTGGCTGCACGAGACCGGCCAGCAGGCGGCACTCGCGTATATCTTCCTTCCAGAGGTCTTGCGCCAAGCTGTGGTCTTTGCCAATTTCGGCGGCGAAGGCCATAAGACGCGGCCACTCCACGCCGAAGATGACGCGATAGCCCAAACCTTTCTCCCGCAACGACTGCGAGAGCGGGCCGTTCATCATTGTGCGCAGGTTCTGCTTGATTTCTTGAAGGGTCATCGGACTTTGATTATTCTATATCGGCTTTTACAATCGGCAGAGCCTAATTCTCAAAAGGCAGGAAACCATAATCGCGAGAATAGCGGAGCATCTGCTCAGCGTAGCCCTCGGTATAATCAATCTTGATGTCAACAATCTTGCCTTTGGCGTCTTTCTCCGCCTTGTAGACGGGATTTATAAATCCCTTGTAGGGAGCAAGGTCTAGAGCCTCGTAGCGCGCTAAAATCTCCTCGTGCAATTCAGAATCTACCTTGACGGCATAATTTTCCACGAGCCGGCGCGCTCCTTCGAAGTCGCCCTCGCTCTTAATGCGCTGGACTTCCGCCAGCAACTCGCCGAACAAATGGCGCAAAGCCTCGAAGTTATTTATCTGTACATAGGTCTTTCCCGCGCGCTTCACGAGTTCTATCACATTCTGCGGCTTACCATGTTCATAAACCCAGCGAGCAATCAGAGCGCGGTCGCGCATATGCGCTTCCTCGATGTCTTTTCCCGGCTCTATGCGCACCAATTGCGTCAAAAGGCCGTTCATAATAAAATGATAGTACTGACTTTTGTAAGCCTCCATGTTAGGTGTCAGACCGAGCTCGACCAATTTCTCATCGGCGATGTAATAAAGTCCGAAGAGGTCGGCGCGCGCTTCTTCAATGGTGGATCCGTAAGCTTTGAGGGCGTCATCTCCCACACCCTCGAGGACTTTTCCGCTTCCGTGCCCGAGACATTCGTGAAGGTCGGTGTGAAGATCGTCGCACACATCGCCATAAGTATCAATAAGCTCCTTAATTGTCGAATCATCGACGAATTCGTCGTTAAAGCCGTTGCCGTGCGCCGCTTTGTTGTAGGCGTCGGTTAAATTGCCGATGGTAACGCTCTTAGAGCCGTGCGCGCTGCGAATCCAGTTGCTGTTAGGCAGATTTATGCCGATGGCGGTGGAAGGATAGAGGTCGCCGCCGAGAATAGCCGCGGTAATAACTTTTGCAGAGATGCCTTTACATTCTTTTTTCTTGAATCGGCTGTCCACAGGCGAGTGGTCTTCGAACCATTGAGCGTTGGCGCTGAGCTTTTCGGTGCGCTTGGTGGCTTCAATGTCCTTGAAGTTTGCAAAAGCCTCCCAGCTGGCTTTCAAACCGAGGGGGTCGCCATAACTTTCAATGAAACCATTGGTGAAATCGACGAGGCTCTCGGTGTCTTTGAGCCAAAGGATGCAGTATTCATCGAACTTCTTGAGATTTCCGGTCTTGTAGAAGTTTATAAGCTCGTGGATAACTGCGCGTTGCTCGGGCGTATCGGCAACAGTTGCGGCTTTCTTAAGCCAAAAGTTGATCTTGCTGATAGCTTGCCCGTAGAGTCCGTTCTCAACCCATGGCAATTCGCGCAATTTGCCGTTCTTATTGACAAGACGGCTGTTGAGGCCGTACATAATCGGCTCTGGATCGGCCGTATCCTTCATCGCTTCGTAGAAAGCCTCGGCCTCGGCTTGCGTAACATCGGAGCCGTAGTAGTTTTCTGCGGAGGTCTTGATTAAATCCTCGCCGTCCTTCTGATTTACACGCACCGCCATGACCGAAGGGTCGAAAATTACGGGAAATACCTCGTCGCAGAGCTGGTCAATGGTCTGCCCTTTGCGCAAAGGCAGCAGCTTGGGGTCGGCATTCTTCAAGGCATCGCGGAAAAAGTCCTGCGAAAAGTTCGCCGGCAGCTTGTGATAGCCGTAATGGTGGTGGATACCGTTGGAGAACCACACGCGCTTGAGGTAAACCTCCATCTCGCGGAAGTCATTGGCGTTGCGGTCGCCTTTATAAGTGGTGTAGACCGCCTCGAGCATCTTGCGTATGCGCAGATTGTAGGCGCCGTTCTGGTCAAACAGTATGTCGCGCCCACAAAGAGCCGCCTCGCTGAGATAATAAATCAGTTCCTTTTCCCTAAGCGGCAGACTCTCGAAACCGCTAACCTTGTAGCGGAGCATCTGGAGGTCGGCGAAGCGCTCATTGTTGTACTCGAAATCATCGTTCAGCGCAGCGGCATTGCTTAATACGCCGCTAAAGACTGCTATTGTCATCAGTGTTACTATTCTTTTCATTCGCTTTTATCATATTCTGCCTATACTGTTCCGGAGTAATGCCGCGCAGGCGGCGAAACGCGTTGTAGAGGCTCTGACGGTTGGCAAAGCCGCAACGCAAGCCGATGAGTTCGCAGGTAAGCTTGTCGTATTCTCGGCTATCCAGCATACGGCACACTCTTTTCACGCGAAGCCGCTGCAGAAGCACTGAAAAGTTGCCTCCGAAGTACTCCGCGCACACCGCCGAGACGTCCTGCACCGAGATACCGTTGCGCGCAGCGAGCATTTTGGCCGTAAGCCCCTGCTGAAGATAGGCCTCCTGCTGATAAAGCTCGGTGTTAATGATCTGACAGATCTTGCTGACTTTCTCCTGGCTGAGCCTATCGGTGTATTTCTTGTTCATGCGATGCGAAACGGTGCGCTATTCCGAGGGAATATTCTCGCGATGCCCACGTTCGCGGCGCTCGGTGGAGATAATCTTGAGAGGATTGGCCGAAGCCTCGTCGTCGGCACGACGATTGCGCACTATGTCGATAGCCGAGTAGAGAGCCTGCCTCATAAGGTTCTCGTCAGCGATGCCCTTGCCTGCAATATCGTAAGCAGTGCCGTGGCCGGGCGAAGTACGCACCACGCTAAGGCCGGCAGTGTAGTTGACGCTGCTGCTTACGTCCAGCGCTTTGAACGGAGCGAGCCCCTGGTCGTGATACATAGCCAGCACGGCATCGAATTGGCGGTACATACCGGCTCCGAAGAAGCCATCGGCGGCATAAGGGCCGAAGCACTGCACCCCAAGCTCGCGCTGCGCGTTGATAGCCGGCACGATGGCTGTCTGTTCCTCGTCGCCGAGGAGCCCGCCGTCGCCGGAGTGGGGGTTAAGGCTGAGCACAGCTATGCGTGGCGCGCTGACCAAGAAGTCATGCTTGAGCGACTTGTGCAGTCGGGCTATGCAGCGGCTCACACGCTCCTCGGTGATGTGCGAAGCCACCTCCTTCAGAGGCAGATGAGTCGTAACGAGCGCCACACGCATCAGAGAGTTCATCAGAATCATCAGCGCGTCGCCCTGCTCGCCGAACTCGCTTTCCAAATACTCGGTATGGCCGTTGAAAGGGAACTCCTCGCTATGGATAGCCTGTTTGTTGATGGGCGCAGTAACCACCGCGTCGAGCAGACCCGCCTTATAGTCTGCCACAGCGCGCTGCAGCGAGATCAGAGCCGCCTTGCCGCTCTGCTCGGTGGGCTGGCCTACATCTATTTTCACTTCCTCCTCGATGCAGACCACCATATTGAGCATACCCGACTCTGCCTCCTTCACCGAACTGATGGACTTGAAGTTAGTTTGCAAGCCGAGATTTTTGCGATAGTAGATAGCGGCACGCGGAGAGCCGTACACCACCGGCACACACATCTCGCACAACTCTGCGTCAGCAAAAGCCTTGAGTATAATCTCATAACCAACGCCGTTAAGGTCGCCGTGAGTGATGCCAATTCTCAATTTATCCATCTTAAAAGTATAGTCTATATTATAAATAAGGTGTAAATGCGATGTAAAATTACTACAATTTATTTACCCGACCAAGCTATTTAGTTTTTTTCGCCCTTAAGACGAGTATTCAGCAAGCCGCAAGCGGCCTCGATGTCCTCTCCGCGCGAGGCACGCACGGTGGCAAAGACACCTTTGGAGGTCAGATAGTTACGTGTGCGCATCAACTTGTCGGCAGTCGCGCCGACATAGGGGCTATCGGGTATCCGGTGGAAAGGAATGAGGTTGACCCTGCACTCCAAGCCGCGCAGCAGTTTCACAATCTTGTCTAAGTGGTGCACCTTGTCGTTAATCCCCTCAAAGAGTATGTACTCAAACGACAAACGCCGCTGGTGCGCCTCACTATTCTCGGCAGGGAAGTAGTCTTTCAGCAGCTCCACCACGTCCTCCACAGGATACGGACGCTGAGCAGGCATGTGGTCGGCTCTGTCGCCGCCAAAGGCGAAGTGAAGACTGACAGCAAGGTTGCAACGGCTCTCCTTAAGGAAGCGTTGCAGCCCCTTCATCACACCAACCGTGGAGACAGTGATGCGCTTCGGGCTCCAAGCCAATCCCCAGTCGGCAGTGAGCACCTCAAGGGCGCGCAGCACCTCACCGGTGTTGTCAAACGGCTCACCCTGCCCCATAAACACTATGTTGGTAAGCCTGTCGAATTCCGGAAGCGAGTAAATCTGGTTCAAAATCTCGGCAGCACTGAGGTTAGCCTCGAAGCCCTGCCGCCCCGTCATGCAGAAACGGCACCCCATCTTGCAGCCCACCTGCGAAGAGACGCAGAGCGTGCCCCTGTCGTGGTCGGGAATGAACACAGCCTCCACCATGCGCCCCTCAGCGACGGCAAAGAGGTACTTAACCGTGCCGTCCTTAGACTCCCTGCGCTTCACGGGCTTGCATCGTCCGATGTCGTAACGCTCCGCCAGCACATCGCGCACCCGTTTGGAGATGTTGCTCATCTCATCGAAGCCAAAAATTCTCTTATTGTAGAGCCAGCCGGCCAGTTGCTTGGCCACAAAGCGCGGCTGACCCACCTCGGCAACCACCGCCTCCAACTCCGCGGGCGTAAGACCCGACAACACTTTCTTCATATCCTATTCTCTAATTTTCAATCACTATTACACAATTGCCCTCCACGCGGAAATGTACGTCTATCCCGTCGAACGGCATACCATAAACGCGCTCACTGTCCTGATGATAGCGCGGCCTCGGATCGGCAGCCAGCACACCGCGCAAAGCCGCCGTCTTACGTTCGCCAAGGCGCTCGGCAAGGCGCTGCGGCACCACCACGTCTAAGCGCTCGCCCTCGCTGAGCGCACAGCCCGCAGTGAAACCGGAGCGAGCATCGGGATAAGCGTCGGCATAGGCGATATAAGGCTTTATATCATATATCGGCGTGCCGTTCATCAAGTCGGCACCGCCCACAAGCAGCACAGGGCCGTCCTTCGCTTCGTAGTCCACGCCTAAAAGGCGCACGGCGGAAAGGCCGATGCTGTTGGGGCGATACGGCGAGCGCGTGGCAAAGACCCCCACCCTCTCGTTGCCGCCCAGACGCGGCGGACGGACGGTAGGACTCCAGCCCTCGCGGTGCGCCTCGCTGAAATCCCAGAGCAGCCAGATGTAGTCGAAGCCCTCAAGGCCGCGCAACGCGTCAGCCGAGCGGTACTCCTTGTTTAGAAGCACCCTGCCGCGCAACTCCGGCACGATGCCGCTCTGTCGCGGCACACCAAACTTGCTGCCTAACTCGCACTCAATGTGCCCTATCGCCTTCAACTCCATAACAAAACCCGACACCGCTGAACGGTGTATCATTCGGCAAGCCCGCAAAAACAGCGGAGCTGCAAGAAACAGCCATAACGGCTGATTTTTTGCAAAAATACGAAATTATTTTGACAAACACGCGATAATTAACATCGCTCTTGCCACACCAAATCTCTATCTCCCATACCTTATCCTGCCAAGATTTTCCCTAATTCCCCACCTTACCACACCTAACTCCTCTCTTTCTCGCACCGTAGCTCTATCTTTTCGCGACAATCCTCGTCAAAGTTTTACCTATCCTCGTCGAAGTTTGCAGAAACGTCGTGCGCATCTGATTTTTGAGCCTCCGCGTTTGTTTTTTCATCGTGAAACTTTAAAAAATCTTATAAGAATTTCCAGGAATTTATATAAGAATTTTTGAAAATTCTTATAAGATTTTTTCGTTTTCCACGACATTTCTACGAATTTCGAGGCCCAAAAATCGGACGCGGAGGCCTTTTCTGCGAACTTTGACGGGGTTAGGTAAAATTTGGGCGAGGTTAGAGGCAGTTTTGAGGGTATCTGGTGCGTCTTTAACGACATTCTGTGCTGTGAGCATTGCATTCTTGCACAGGAGATGAATATTCCAAGACGCGGAACAAGTTTTTAGAACGGAGAGAGGGACAATTAAAAAGGAAATTTTCCGAAATTGACAGGAACAGGAAATCTATAATAAAGATGAATTCAAAATAACTTAAAAAGTTTGTTATATTTAATGAGAATTTAGTACTTTTGCAACGCGTGTTGAAGGACACACGTATTATTTTGCTCAAATCTCTCAGCAGAACTACCACTTCCCAAGAGACTTGGAGCGAATTAAGTATCCATTGGAACTACATTAAGAGTGTAGATGTCCAACATAGGGTGCTTAAGGTTGTGGTAGACCTTGCTGAGAGTATGGTGGGTCTGCACTTTCTTTATGTTTTTAAGTTAGTACGCCACTATTACGAAAAAAGAGTACTACTAACCTAAAAAACATTACAACTATGAGCAAAATTCATTTGTTTTTCTGTTTAACATTGCTGAGTATCGTTACGGCGTGTACGGTAACGAGAAACCCGTCTGCGCCAGAAAATATGCCTGCCACTATTCGCATTCAGACGATACCAGAGGATGCGAAAGTCTACATCAACGACAAACTCGTGAGCACGACAACTCCTATGTCTTATACTATTCACGACAACATCTTTAGCGGCTATATCGGGACGCAAAGCCACATAGACAGATACCTCGCCCCCAAACATAACCTCAAGATAAAGATTGTGAAAGACGGATACGAGAGTTACAACGACGTAGTAAAGCCTCAATATATAAATATAATCCAAAAGCTCAAGCAGTACTACAAAACTACTTGGCCGGAGAACTTGCTTTATGAGCTTAAGCCCAGCCTTGAAAAGGAGCGCGTTACTCGGAGCCAGCCCGGCAAGAGTACGTTGGAGAAGACGATTATTCGCTGGTACTTCGACTCTGCTCCGCAAGGTGCGCGCATCTTCTGGCGCGTTATCTCCAGCGTGCCGGAAGAAGTGAAGAACACTAACGAGTTGTGGCTCGGGAGTACGCCATTTGAGGAAACGCGTTCGTTTAACATCGAGGGGCTAACCTACGAGAACTCGCGCGATGTGCAGATTGAGATTAAGGTTAAGTGCAAAGGATATGTGGATCAGAACAAGCGTTTCAATGTTCGGCAAGCTATCGACCAACAAGAGATAAGCAGCTTCTTTGATTTGGTAGAAGATCCCAACCGCTAATAAGGTTTTGACTACTAAGCAAAAACGATGAATACGAGAAAGAGGACGCGGCAAGATGTGCGCGTCCTCTTTTGTGTGGCAATCAACGCCCCCGAGCCCATTGGGCTCACCCCCTCTAATCTTATAGGGGGGAATTTAGGCGTGTTCTGCACCGGAAGGTGGGTATATAGTAAAAACATTGTAGGGGTGAAATTACATTGACAAGGGGCGAGTGAACGCTACAGTGGCGCAGCGGTGGGAGTTGTTTACTTCTTGACAATGTGTCGGGGCGTATTATTTTGCTCCTATTATATATAAAATAAGGTGTAAATGGGCAAGGGTACGAAATATTTTAGTAATTTTGCGAACTAAATAAAGAAAAATATCATCGGAGCAACTATGAGCAAAAATAAGTTCACAGAATATAAAGGGCTGAACCTACCCGAAATCAACAGGGAGGTGCTGGCTCAATGGATGAAGGAAGATTTGTTTGGCCAGAGCCTCAAGAAGAGTGAGGGCAAGCCAAGTTTCGTGTTCTTCGAGGGTCCTCCTTCGGCTAACGGGCACCCGGGAATCCACCATGTGCTGGCACGAACTATCAAAGACACTGTTTGCCGCTACAAGAGCATGAAAGGGTATCATGTGGCGCGCAAAGCGGGCTGGGACACGCATGGTCTGCCCGTGGAGCTGAGTGTGGAGAAGACGCTCGGCATCAGTAAGGAGGACATCGGCAAGAAGATTTCTGTGGACGAGTACAACGACCAGTGCCGCGCCGATGTGATGAAATATACTGCCGAGTGGCGCAAACTGAGCGAGGAGATGGGTTACTGGGTCGACCTCGATAATCCTTATGTTACCTACGAAAACTCATATATCGAGAGTCTTTGGTGGCTCTTGCAGCAGCTTTACAACAAGGGGCTGCTGTATAAGGGCTACACTATCCAGCCTTATAGCCCTGCTGCGGGAACCGGCTTGAGCAGCCACGAGCTTAATCAGCCCGGGTGCTACCGTGATGTCAAGGACACCACGGCAACGGCCTTGTTTAAGGTTGCTGCGTCGTCGCTGGGCGGCGCACTGAGAGATGCGGAGGCTGATGCGTGGGGCACGCTCTGCATTGCTGCATGGACCACGACTCCTTGGACTCTGCCGAGCAACACTGCGCTTTGCGTGGGGCCGAATATTGACTATGTTGCCGCGCAGACTTTCAATCCTTACAATGGAGACAAAATTACTGTAGTTCTGGCTCAGGCTCGCCTCAACGCTTATTTGCAGGGCGAGGAGTTGCAGACTCTTGCCGAGATGGAAGCGCTCAACATCGACGAAGTTGACGGCAAGAAGTTGCCTTATCGCATCGTGTGGCGCGGCAAAGGGTCTGACCTCGTGGGCATTGACTACGAGCAGCTGATGCCTTGGGTAAAGCCCTGCGAGAAAACGGGCGACCTCGCGCCGAAATGGGTGAATGAGTACGCCGCTGCGCACCCCGACAAGACTTTCTCTGTGGGCCACGACAGCTTTGTGGAGATTGAGGAGAAGGCTTTTCGCGTTATTCCGGGCGATTATGTTACTACGGAGGACGGTACGGGCATAGTTCACATCGCTCCGACTTTCGGTGCCGATGATGCTAAGGTGGCGAAGGCTGCCGAGATTCCTGCTCTATATATGATTAACCGCGGTGGCGAGACTCGTCCGATGGTTGACCTGCAAGGGAAATACTACGAGACGACGGAACTGGCTGCGGACTTTGTTGCTCTCTGTCTCGACGAGAAGGCTTATGCCGCTCACGCAGGCGACTATGTGAAGAACGCTTACGACCCCAAGTTTAACGAGGGTGGAAAATATGATGCGAAGAGTGCGGAGAAAGCCGACGACCTGAACATAATTCTCGCCCTCGAGATGAAAAAGGCAGGCACGGCTCTGCGCATCGAGAAGCATGTGCATAACTATCCGCACTGCTGGCGCACGGACAAACCGGTGCTTTACTATCCGCTTGACAGCTGGTTTATCCGCTCCACGGCGGTTAAAGAGCGCATGATCGAACTTAACAAAACGATTCTGTGGAAACCGGAGTCTACGGGCACGGGACGATTCGGCAAGTGGCTGGAAAATCTAAACGACTGGAACCTTAGCCGCTCCCGCTACTGGGGTACGCCGCTGCCCATCTGGCGTAATGCCGAGACACGCGAGGAATTGTGCATCGGCAGCATCAAACAACTCTATGACGAGATTGAAAAGAGCGTTGCCGCCGGCTTTATGCAGAGCAATCCCCTCAAAGACAAAGGGTTCGTGCCGAATGATTATAGCAAGGAGAACTATCACCGCATCGACCTGCACCGTCCTTATGTGGACGACATCATTCTGGTCAGCCCGAGCGGCAAACCGATGAAGCGCGAGACGGATTTGATAGATGTGTGGTTCGATTCCGGCGCTATGCCCTACGCTCAAATCCATTACCCCTTTGAAAATAAAGAGTCTCTCGATGATCGACTCTGTTATCCCGCAGATTTCATCGCCGAGGGCGTGGATCAGACACGCGGTTGGTTCTTTACGCTACACGCCATAGCGACTATGGTGTTCGACAGCGTGGCATATAAGGCTGTTATCAGCAATGGTCTCGTCTTGGACAAGAATGGCAACAAGATGTCGAAGCGTCTGGGCAACGCTGTAGACCCATTTGAGGCTATCGCCAACTATGGCAGCGACCCTCTGCGTTGGTATATGATTACCAACTCGCAACCGTGGGATAATCTCAAGTTTGACGAAAAAGGCGTGCAGGAAACTGCACGCGGCCTCTTCAGTAAACTCTATCAGACCTATAGTTTCTTCGCCATGTACGCCAATGTAGACGGCTTCTGCGGCGAAGAGCAAACCGTTGATGTGAATGAGCGCCAGAGCATTGACCGTTGGGTAATCTCCGCCCTCAATACGCTGGTGCAGAAGGTTACGGCATGCTACGAGGACTACGATTTGACCTCTGCCGGCAGGCTTATCGAGGATTTTGTCATCAATGACCTCTCTAACTGGTATGTTCGTCTCAACCGCAAGCGCTTCTGGCGCAGCGGGCTCGACCAAGATAAACTGAGTGCCTACCAATCGCTTTACGAGTGCCTCGAAACGGTGGCACGCCTGATGGCTCCGCTCGCTCCGTTCTACACTGACAAGCTCTATCGCGACCTTAAAGGCGAGGGCGAGGCTATTCACCTGCAGGAGTACCCCATTGCTAACACTGCACTGATTGATACTGCATTGGAGGAGCAGATGCAAAGGGCGCAGAAGATTGTTTCGATGGGATTGTCGCTGCGCAAGAAAGAGAAGATCATCGTTCGACAGCCGTTGCAGTGCATTATGCTCCCCGTGAGCAGCAAAGCAGAACGGCAGAGCATCGAAGAGATGAGCCAGATCATCATGAGCGAACTCAATGTGAAGGAGATTCGCTATGTCGACGGCATCAATCTCGTAAAGACCGTGAAATGCAACTTCCGCGTGATGGGTAAGAAACTCGGCAAGCTGATGGGACCTGCCTCCAAGGCTATTGCCGCTCTTAGCCAGGAGCAAATAGGCCAGCTTGAGACCGAAGGCAACCTGCAAATGGAGGTTGAGGGACAGAGCGTGGTGATAGAGCGCGACGATGTCGAGATTTTCAACCAAGACATACCGGGTTGGAGCGTTGCCAACGAGGGTACGCTTACCGTTGCCCTCGATATTACTATTACCGACGAGCTACGCCGCGAAGGTATGGCTCGAGAGGTGGTGAAACGCATTCAAACATTCCGCAAGGAGCATGGTTTTGAGATTACCGACCACATTAACATCACGCTGGAGAATAATAAAGATGTGCGCGACGCTGTAGAAGAACATCGCGACTTTATCCTATCACAAGTGCTCTGTGATGCAATCAATTTTGTGCCTACATTGGAAGGCGACAAACTGGATTTTGAAGACTTTGTGCTTAATGCACGTATCGAGAAGGTTTAACAACATATAATTAGCTACAAAACAATGGCCGAGAAGAAACGCTACAGCGACGAAGAGCTCCAAGATTTTAAGGAACTAATCCTGCGAAAATTAGAAGTGGCGCGTGCTGACTACGACCAGATTATTGCAGCGCTTACCCACCGCGATGCAAATACGGTAGACGACACTTCGCCTACCTACAAAGTTATGGAAGAAGGGTACGCCACACAAAGCAAAGAAGAACTCAACACTCTTGCCGTCAGACAAAAGAGATTTGTTGACAATCTGCAAAATGCTCTCATTCGCATCGAGAATAAGACCTATGGCATCTGCCGCGTTACAGGTAAGCTCATCCCTAAAGAACGTCTGCGCGCTGTTCCTCACGCCACCCTCAGCATTGAGGCTAAGCAAATGAAGAATCGCCAGGACTAACACAAGGAAAATGACAATAAGCCCTGCAACAAAAAAGAGGGTCGCAGCATTAGCTGTCGCACTGCTGATTTTATGCGTCGACCAGTTGCTGAAAATATGGGTGAAGACCCACCTTTGCCCGGGCGAGAGCATTCGTTTGGCCGATTGGGCCTATATTGCTTTCGTCGAGAACAAAGGTATGGCTTTCGGAATGCAGTTTATCGGTACATTGATGCTGTGTATTTTCCGTATATTGGCCATTGGACTGCTTATTTGGGCTCTTTGGCGCATTACCAAGGCTAAAAAATCCAAATGGGGCTTTGTTATACTGCTGGCGATGGTGCTTGCAGGGGCAATTGGCAATATTATAGACAATGTGCTATATGGTCTTATATTTAGCAACAGTAATGGCTTCAGTCCTGCCACGATTGTGCCAATCGGCGAGGGTTATGGTAACCTTATGGAAGGGCATGTTGTCGATATGTTCTACTTCCCAATCATTGATACCAATTGGCCGCAATGGTTGCCCATCATTGGTGGCAAGCATTTCATCTTTTTCAGCCCTATCTTTAATTTTGCAGATGCCGCTATCTCTGTAGGTGGTGTTTTGCTCATCTCTTGCTACTACAAGACACTGAATCGTTTTCTCTCTCCCCAAAAACAAGAAGTCTAAGTCATGTATCGTCTGCTCTACATACTTATTATCTTCATGCTGGCCGCCTGTAAGGCAGGTAAGCCCAAAGATGTATTAAGTGAGAGCAAGATGGAAAAAGTCCTTTACGAATATCATTTACTTCTCGCCGCAGGACAAGAAGGCGACAGTACCAATATAAAAAGTCGCGCCTATATTTTGGCCTGCCTTCACGATAATAATATCAGCGAAGCCGAATTTGACAGTTCCCTCGTCTGGTATTATCAGCACATGGAGGCTCTACAAAAAATCTACAAGAATGTAAGTGAGCGCCTTCACGCAGAATTAGGGAGTATGGGCGCAGAGATTAATGACGTTGACCGTTATTCTGCCCTCACCGCTACGGGTGATACTGCCAATGTCTGGAATGGTAAACACTTTTACCTGCTTAACGGCAACGGCCTCAACAATCGTATTGTTTTCGAGATAAAAGAAGATAGCATTTTCAAGCCAGGAGATAAGCTTATGCTCAATTTCCGTACCCACTTCGTGCAGCGAGAAGGCACTCGCCACGCAGTAGCAACCCTTGCCGTGCAATATTATAACGACAGCGTGTCGCATATAGAGCGCCATGTTTACGGAAGCGATGATATCTCCATTACTATGGACGCTGCTCGCCAATCAATCAAGCGCGTCTATGGGTATATCTACATGATTAGCGAATGGAATGTCAATCCACGCTTACTTTTTATCTTTGCACCTTCTTTGATAAGAATCCACAAAGACTTGCCGCCCCCGGAAAAACCAAAAGAAGACACGCTCAGCGTATCCAAAGACAGCGCGGTGGCAAGTATTGTCGTGGATACAGACAGGATTGTCGTTCCTACGACACTGTCTCCCGACCAGATGCATTCGCGTCCCACACCGCGCAGCAGAAAACACAACAAATAATCACCATACGACAACAACACACAAA
This sequence comes from Prevotellaceae bacterium, assembly GCA_022508585.1. GTDB lineage: Bacteria > Bacteroidota > Bacteroidia > Bacteroidales > Bacteroidaceae > UBA6382. Next base: position 16,770 of record JAFLUU010000015.1, read on the forward strand.
ATATACTGCAATATGAAGACCAATCTCAAGAAAGTACTCGTGCTTGGCTCGGGTGCTCTGAAAATCGGACAGGCCGGCGAGTTTGATTACTCCGGTTCACAAGCGCTGAAAGCCCTCCGCGAAGAAGGAATCCGTTCCGTTCTCATCAATCCCAATGTGGCAACGATTCAGACCAGCGAGGGAATCGCAGACAAAGTCTATTTCCTGCCGGTAAATACCCATTTCGTTACCGAAGTCATCAAGAAAGAGCGCCCCGATGGCATCCTGCTCGCATTTGGAGGCCAGACCGCCCTTAATTGTGGCACCGAGCTCTATCAGACAGGTGTGCTGCAGGAATACGGAGTCGAGGTTCTTGGCACAGGAGTCGAGGCCATCATGGATACAGAAGACCGCGACCGCTTCGTTAAGCGCCTGAACGAGGCAGACCTCAAGGTGCCCGTCAGTCAAGCTTGCGAGACTATGGAGGAAGCCGTTGCTGCCGCACAGCGCATCGGCTATCCTATCATGATACGCTCCGCCTACGCTTTAGGAGGTCTCGGCAGCGGCGTTTGCCCCGACGAAGCTACCTTCCGTCAAGTCGCCGAGAGCGCTTTTACCTTTGCGCCGCAAGTTTTGGTAGAGGAATGCCTTAAAGGCTGGAAGGAAATCGAATTTGAAGTCATTCGCGACGCAAATGATCACTGCTTCACCGTAGCTTCGATGGAGAATTTCGACCCGCTGGGCATTCACACCGGCGAAAGTATCGTAGTGGCTCCCACCTGTTCGCTGACGGAGGAGCAGGTTAAGTACTTGCAAGAGCTCGCCATCAAGTGCGTGCGCCACCTTAACATCGTGGGCGAGTGCAATATCCAGTACGCCTATAACGCAGAGACAAACGACTACCGCATAATCGAGATCAACGCCCGCCTTTCGCGCAGCTCCGCTTTGGCAAGCAAGGCCACAGGCTACCCGCTCGCCTTCGTGGCCGCCAAAATAGCGTTGGGCTATACCCTTGACCAAATCGGCGAGATGGGAACCACCAACTCCGCCTATGTAGCCCCCTCGCTCGACTACCTTATCTGCAAGATTCCGCGCTGGGACCTCACCAAGTTTGAGGGAGTGAGCCGCAAGATTGGCTCAAGCATGAAGTCCGTCGGCGAAATCATGAGCATCGGCCGTTCTTTCGAGGAGGTAATCCAGAAAGGTCTGCGCATGATTGGTCAGGGAATGCACGGTTTCGTAGGCAACAATCATGTGCAGTTCGACAACCTCGACGATGAGCTGCAAAATCCCACCGACCTCCGCATTTTTGCCATAGCGCAGGCATTGGAACAGGGCTACAGCGTAGATCGCATCTGCGAACTGACCAAGATAGACCCTTGGTTCATCGAGCGAATGAAGAACATCGTGGACTGGGAGCGCAAACTGCAGTCTTATAACAGCCTCGACGAGATAGATGCCGCCACTATGCGCGAAGCAAAAGTGCTTGGTTTCAGCGATTTCCAGATCGCCCGTTTCGTCCTCGGTCCCACAGCAGGCGAAAAGGAGAACTTGGCAGTGCGAGCACGCCGCAAACAGCTCGAAGTGTTGCCGGCCGTCAAGCGCATAGCCACAGTGGCAAGCGAACACCCCGACCTGACCAACTATCTCTACATGACCTATGCCGTAGAAGGCTACGATGTCAACTATTTCAAGAACGAGAAGTCGGTAGTTGTCCTCGGCTCGGGAGCTTACCGCATCGGCAGCAGCGTAGAGTTCGACTGGTGCTCGGTAAATGCCGTGCAGACCGCACGCAAACTCGGCTACAAGAGCATAATGATTAACTACAATCCCGAAACTGTCTCCACCGACTACGATATGTGCGACCGCCTCTACTTCGACGAGCTCAGCTTTGAGCGCGTGCTCGATGTGATAGAGCTCGAGCAGCCTCGCGGCGTGATAGTCAGCGTCGGCGGCCAGATACCCAACAACCTCGCCATGAAACTTCACCGCCAGAGCGTGCCAATCCTCGGCACCTCGCCGGTAAGCATCGACCGCGCCGAGAACCGCAACAAGTTCTCCGCCATGCTCGACCAGCTCGGCATCGACCAACCCCGTTGGAGCGCTCTGACCAGCGTGGACGACATACGCCAGTTTGTCGACGAAGTAGGCTACCCCGTCCTTGTCCGTCCGAGCTATGTGCTCAGCGGAGCAGCAATGAATGTCTGCCACAATGAAGACCAGCTGCGCCGTTGTCTTGAGCTCGCCACGGAAGTAAGCAAGGACTACCCTGTAGTGGTAAGCCAGTTCATGCAAGACACTAAGGAGATAGAGTTCGATGCAGTTGCCGACCACGGAGAAATCGTCGAGTATGCCATCAGCGAACATATAGAGTACGCCGGCGTACACTCAGGCGACGCCACCATGGTCTTCCCCGCGCAGCAAATATACTTCTCCACCGCGCGCCAAATCAAGAAAATCAGCCGCAAGATAGCCAAGGAGCTCAACATTTCCGGCCCCTTCAATATTCAGTTCCTCGCCAAGAACGGAGAAGTCAAGGTCATCGAGTGCAATCTGCGCGCCAGCCGCTCCTTCCCCTTCGTGAGCAAGGTGCTTAAGCGCAACTTCATCGACACGGCAGCTCGCATCATGCTCGACGCACCCTATCAGCAGCCCGACAAGTCCGCTTTCGACATCGACCGCATCGGCGTCAAGGCCAGCCAGTTCAGCTTCAACCGTCTCGATCACGCCGACCCCATACTCGGAGTAGACATGAGCTCCACCGGTGAAGTCGGCTGCCTCGGCGACGACTATAACGAGGCACTGTTGCTCTCTATGCTCGCCACGGGCTACAAGATTCCGTCAAAGGAAAAGGCCGTCATGATTTCCAGTGGCGAGACAAAGTCTAAAGTAGAGCTTCTCGACGCAGCGCGCACCCTCCACAAGAGCGGTTATACCGTCTATGCTTCGGCAGGCACCGCCAGCTTCCTGTGCAACAACGGCGTGGAGGCCATAGCCACCCTCTGGCCCGACGAGGATGCCCAGAGCCCCGTTAATGTGATGAACCTCATCGCTCAGCATCGCTTCGATTTGATTATCAACATACCCAAAAATCACACCAACCGCGAGCTCACCAACGGCTATCGCATTCGCCGCGCGGCTATTGACCACAACACGCCGCTTATCACCAACGCCCGCTTGGCGAGTGCCTTCATCAACGCATTCTGTAGCGTACCCCTTGAAGAAATCGCCATCAAGAGCTGGCAGGAATACGACGCATCTTAGAGATAACCGTTATGCGCTAAATCCAAGAGCGAGTAAAATCGCGCAAATAATAGCGACAAATAGACTACAGCCCTAAGGGCTGCGGCGGAAAAGCCCAAAACAGAGGATTTTTCCGCCGCTTTTCGTATCAAACCGCACCTTCCATCTCCCAAAATAGATATATTCGTTTGAAAATAAGTTTATTTATTTGTTTTCAACATGATTGATATAAGTATCGTCTTTTTTATTACTATCTTTGCCAACATAAATATACAATAGCATAGATTAACCAATAACTAAACGGCATTTTACTATGGCAGATACAAACATCAATGTAAATAAGCAAAATGTAATACAACTTCTTACCAGTGGACAAGATCTTCCTTTCGTCATACCAGAATATCAACGTCCATATTCATGGTCAGATGACCAAATAACCACCTTGTTTGAAGACATTTGGGATTTTTCTATTGATAGAACAAAACCTAATGGGGCGAAGAGCTATTTCTTAGGTTGTATCGTATCATATACAGAGAATGGGGAAAGACAGATTATTGATGGACAACAACGAATTACCTCGTTATTCTTATTGTTAAGAGCGGTTTTCTTCATGTTAGAAAAAGAAGAGAACAAAACTGACGAGGTTCAAAATTTCATATCAAAAATTAAGCCGGCCATTTGGAAAGAAAACGAGATGACAGGTAAAGAAGACCGTAACAAAATACTACTTCGCTCTGAAGTCGTCAGTGATTCCGGCAATGAGATTTTACGCAATATTTTAGAAACAGGTCAAGCTGATTCCAGAAATAAAGACAACTATTCTAAAAACTATAATAAGTTTATCGAATTGTATTCTGAGAAATCCTTAAGTAGTCCTAACCACATCTATCACTTCGTGTTAGCGCTCTTAAACTATTCCGTTATTTTGCCAATCACAGCAACCGACCAAGAGACAGCCTTAACAATATTCAATACCCTAAACAATAGAGGCCTTGCCTTATCTGACGCAGACATATTCAAATCCAACATTTACAAAACCCTTAACGATAATGACAAAAAGGAGTTTATTCAGAAGTGGAAACATTTGGAAATTGAATCCGAATATGTAAATGAAAGCATACAATCCCTTTTCTATTACCATATGTTCTATTTACGCGCCAAAGAACAAGATGACAAATCAACGACTCCAGGCGTTCGTAAATACTACCTCGACAAAACAAGACAAAGACTTTCCGTAGACATTATTGATGACTTAATAACCAATCTAAATCTATGGAAAGTAATAAATGGCAGAGCACCTTTAGATGATGAATCGTGGAGTCAAAATGTCGATATTTGCAAAATTCTTGATTGTTTATCATCGTACACAAATGAATTCTGGAAATACCCTGTATCTATATTCTATATGGAGCATAGAAATAAAGCCGAGTTTGAAACTATGTTCTTAAAGTTTCTTAGAAAACTCTACATTCTACTTCTAACCCGATACTTAGAGATTCCTACCATCAATGCAGTAAAGTCAGACATCTTAAAACTTGATGTACAGATTATTAACAATATTCATCCCAACTTCAACGCAGGTTTCGAGAAGCCGAAACTCGATGATGAGTACACGATAAATGCAGAAAAAGCAAGAACCGACAATCTTATAATTGCTCCGCATCGCAATATGGTAAGAATGCTATTAAAACTACTCGCATACGAAGATAAAAACCAAACGGAATTATTACCCGCATATTGGGAGATTGAACATATCTTTCCACAAACATGGGATTCTAAATACTATACATTCAACAAAGACGACGCTGAAGAAAAGTTGGAGCATCTCGGTAACAAGATACCGCTTGAGAAAAAGCTAAATATCTCTGCGAGCAACAATTACTTCAACAAGAAAAAAGAGAAATACAAAGATTCCCGAATTTCTCTCAGTCAAAGACTTGGAAAGTCCGCTCTCGAAAAATGGAACCTTGAGAGTATAGCGTCAAATGACATTAAAGTTTGCACACAAATTAAGTCTGTTTTTGATAAATGGCTTGTAGACTATTCGCAAGAGGCAAAAGAGCCCAAACAAAAGCTAACAACAGAACAAATCGAGATGATAGAAAAGTTAAAAGCACAAGGTATAGACATTAGTATCAACTAACTTACATCATACAAAAACATAACAACTATACCAAAGGACAAATTATAACTTTATCCATGCCGTGCATATGCCAAACAACAAGTATTTGCACGGCATTCTTGTTTATCGCATTATTTCCGTAGATGTTCTTAGTGAACGAAAAGGGAAGCACGCAACACTATACACCCATCTCGTACATAGAAATGTCGTGCGCGTGCGCAGAAAAGGCGTGCGCGACTGATTTTTGAGCCTCGGCACGCAATTTTTGAGCCTCCGCGTCCGATTTTTGCTCGTTGAATTTGAAAAAATCATATAAGAATTTTCAAAAATTCTTAT
>JAFLUU010000150.1 GCA_022508585.1 Prevotellaceae bacterium
TGTTGCAGAATCGGCGGAGCCGCACAAAACTGCCCTAAGGGCAGCGTTACGGCTGCGCGCGGAGGCTTTTTCTGTGAACTTTGAGGGGGTATGGTGCAATTTAGAGGGGATATGTTACCATAAGGAGGAGATATTTATTTCCTGTCTGCACTCTCTGTGTATGCAACTATGTGTATAAGCAGTTCGTGGCGATGTTTGCGCAGGTAGCCGGGTGTATAAATCGTTCAAGGTGGGGTTTCGGTGCTATATATTATATAAATGTGTAGCGATATTATATAAAATTGTGCAGTTTATCGCGATATGTCGGCGAGATGCGGTTGTGAGGTGCAGCAAGGGGCGGTATAGTTTTTTTGCTGTATGTATTTGGTGCGTATGCGCTTATTTTTGTAACTTCGCGGCTAAGTATAAGTATTATGAAGTGTTTGTTTAGAATAATAGTGCTGTTGTTCGCTCTGCCTGTGTTGGCGCAGGTGAGGGTGGGGGTGTTCCTTCCGTTCAAGAGCGGCGGTGCGGTAGGCAGTAGTGCGGTGGAATATTACCGCGGACTGCTGATGGCTGTCGACTCGCTGAGTCAGGATAACCGCAAGTACACGATTGTTGCTGCCCACAGCGGTCAGACGGCTGCCGATATGCAGGCTTTGCTCAACGAGACGAAGAATGGGGTGTTCGACATCATCTTTGCGCCCTCCAATCAGGAGCAGCTGCGTGTGCTCGACACTTATTCCAAACGCAACGGCACGAAAGTGGTGGTGCCCTTCGGTGGTGCGTATGATGACTTCATTGCTAACCGTGCGTTCTACGCCCTGCGAGTTACACAGACCGACTTTACGCCTGCCGCCTACCAGCTGCTGACCAGCGCTCTCAAGGGTAAGACGCTCTATGTGGTGTCTACCAACGGCGGCACGCAGATTTGCCCCTTTGCCAACTATGTAAGCAAATATGTGAAGGGCGCCAAGACCCTTGAGTACCCGAAACAGGAGAAAAAAATAATGCAACTGATGGGCGATGCGGACGCTGTGATTATTCCCTCGATGTATGACGAACAGACGCAGGCTACCCTGGTCTCCCTTGCCGCCAAAACGGGCGGCGTAAAGGCTGCCGTGGTGGGCTATCCCGCATGGTATGACCGCGCCGTGAACGAATCGGCACGCCGCGAGCTATGTTCGCTCAATGCTTACATCATTCAGCAACATTTCCCGCGCACTAATCTGCCGCGCGTCAAGAAGTTTGCTGCTCTCTATAAGCAGAATTTTGATAAAGAGTTGCCGCAAGAGCGTTTCAACCTGTCTATGTGGGGCTTTGATACCGGTTATTTCCTGCTGAAGGGTATGGCTAACTACAAGGGCGACTTCTATGACCAGCCTATCTATGCTGCGCCCTTGCAGAGCGCGCTACGCTTTCAGCCGCGCACCACTCGCTCGGGGCTTATCAACACGGCGGTACTACTGAACCATTATAAGCCCGACGGCACGCAGGAACTGATAGAACTCAACGAATAAACTATGCGTAACATTAGATATTTTTCCGCTCTGGTGCTGAGTGCGTGCTGCCTTGTGGCTGCTGCGCAGATTGGCGACGCGCGTAACAACTTCAGCATCGGCGGTAATGCCGGCATTGCCCTCAATACGGTTGACTTTGACCCTACTATCAAGCAGAATATGCACATCGGCCCTTCGTTCGGCCTCTCTCTGAAATATGTGAGCGAGAAATATTTTACTACTTACTGCGCTCTCTACGCCGAGCTCAACTATACGCAATTAGGCTGGGACGAAGATATTCGCGACTACGACGGTAAGTCGCTCGACGACACTTATACGCGCAATATCAGCTATGTTCAGTTGCCGGTGTTTGCGCGTCTGGCATGGGGTAGGGAGCAACGGGGCTTGCAGTTCTTCGTTCAGGCCGGGCCGCAGGTGGGTTTCTGCATCAGCGACAGCGAAGACCGTAGCGGCGACTGGGTTCTCAACGAACAGGGCAACCCTTCGCGCCCTAACAATGTGGTGGCGCAGTATGACCTCGACATAGAGCACAAGTTCGACTACGGCATCGCCGGCGGCCTCGGCTTGGAGTATAATTCGCCTATCGGACACTTCATATTAGAGGGGCGTTATTACTATGGCCTCGCCGATATGTTCGGCAACAGTAAGAAAGATCCCTTTGCGCGCTCTGCTAATGGCACTATTCATGTGAAATTAGCCTATCTTGTAGACCTTCACCGCAGCGAGCGCTAAGTATTGCTTAGGATTAAGGTGGATAGATGGAAGTTATATCGCTATATGAGCTGAATTCGTTGGTCAAGGAGACGCTTAGTTGCTCTTTTACCGACACTTATTGGATTACTACCGAGCTCAGCGAGGTGCGTCCTTCCGTCAAGGGCTATTGTTTTCTCGAGTTGGTAGAGAAAGCAGAACGCGGTTCCGCTCCGCGTGCCAAGGCCGGCGCGGTTATTTACTCCAATATCTTCCCGATGTTGCGCCTGACCTTTGAAGAAGCCACCGGTCAGCTCTTTTGTGCCGGCATCAAGGTGCAGCTGAAGGTGCAGGTCGCCTTTAGCGAGATTTACGGCTACTCTCTTGTCGTCAAGGACATCGATCCTGCCTACACGCTCGGCTCTATGGCACAGCTGCGCAAGGAGATACTCGACCGGCTGATGCAAGAGGGAGTGATCGACATCAATCGCTCTCTTTGTCTCGCACGTCCGCTTCAGCGCATCGCTGTTATTTCCTCCGCTACCGCTGCCGGATATGGCGACTTCTGCAATCAGCTCGACCATAATGCGCAGGGCTATGCTTTCAGCCATCGTCTGTTCCCTGCCGTGATGCAAGGGGAGAGCACTGCCGCCTCTATCATTGCCGCTCTCGATCAAATTGCCGCCGAGGCAGAGCAGTGGGATGCTGTCGTCATCATTCGCGGCGGCGGAGCAGTGAGCGACCTCGCCGGCTTCGAGGATTATGAGCTTGCCGCCAACTGTGCGCAATTTCCGCTGCCCATCATCGTCGGCATCGGCCACGACCGAGACACTACGGTGTTGGATTTCGTGGCCAACACCAGCCTTAAGACCCCTACTGCCGTGGCTGCGTTCCTGATAGAGCGTATGGACGATGAGGCGCGCGAGCTGGCAGAAATCGAGGACATCGTCTGCGACTGTGCCAAGACGCTTTTGGCTCGCGAGCGCGAGATTTATCAGCACCTTGCAATGAATTTCCGCTTCCTCGCCGACAATTTCTGCACTGCCGCCGAGCATTCGTTGCAACGGCACTATGAGCGTATTGTTAATCGCGCCGTTTCTATCGCAGACAACAGCCGCGCGCACCTCGTTCACACCGAGCGGTCGCTGAATGTTGGCATTCGTCTCTATATGCAGGCCGCCAGGCAGCGTCTCGACATCATGGAGCGCGCTCTGCTCTTTTATAATCCTGCTAAGATGCTCTCTTTGGGTTACAGCATTGCTCGCTTGAACGGCAAGGCCGTCATTTCCGCCTCTCAGCTCAACGAGGACGACACGCTTGTTGTCCAATTCGCAGACGGCGAGGCTCTAAGTATCGTAAAGAAGACGAGTGTGCAAGAATAAATCTGAAATCACGAAAAAACAATACTTATTTTCTGCAAAATGAAGGACATTACTTACTCTCAGGCGGTGGAACGCCTCAATGAAATAATGAAAAAAATTGAGGACGGCGAGCTCGATGTCGACACTCTGACCGATACGCTCAAGGAGGTGCGTGAATTGCTCGCTTTCTGCAAGCAAAAGCTTCACTCCGTGGATCAAGCTGTCAAGGACATCTTTAATGACGGAGAAGAATAGAGCCTTGTAAACTAAAATGCGATAAAAATTTGGTGCAATCGCAGACTTTTCTTAATTTTGCACCACAAAACTGAAGATCGGAAAGTAGCGCAGTTGGTAGCGCACTACGTTCGGGACGTAGGGGTCGGGCGTTCGAGT
>JAFLUU010000151.1 GCA_022508585.1 Prevotellaceae bacterium
AACGCGGCCTTCGCCAGCTCCAGTATAGCCGCCATTGGCATTTGTAATCAAGCCCTCGCTACCTGTGGTATAAGCAAAGAGCTTTCCGTAGAGGTCGTCAGCTTCCGAAACGAGCTCGGTGAGAGTCTGCGTGCGCTGAGCCTGCGCTCTCTGCTCCTCAAAGCCATCAATCACAGCCTGATCGGTAATTTTTCGCAAATACCAGCAATTAAACTGTTTTTCAACGATTCCTTGATCGGTCCACTGGCCCCAAGAGGTCAGCGCGCCCTCATTATCAGAAGCGGTACCGGTTGACGGAGTGTAGGAAGTCCTATGTTGGCTGTGGCTGCCCCAGAACCACTTGCCAGTGCTGGCACCAGCATCGTAGTACTTGATCCATTGAGGCTCCTCCTTGTCATAAGTAACAGGCGGATTGGAGGCATACCAGTCGGAAGGAGTGCCTACATAGACGCCTGTGGCCAAATGCTGCACCCAATACTCGTTTTCAGCGTCGGCTTTTGTAACTTCAAATACGAAATCGACATTTTCGGGGTCGAAATTTTTGTAATAGAGCTTCATCGAGGGGAGATTAACATAGGCTGCTTTCTCAACGCCGAATTTATTGATATAATCCTCGAACGCGCTTACGAAATAGTAGTATCCTTCTGTGAGAGGAACGCGAGATTCTTCTAACGCAGCGTGAGCGGCCTTGAGGTCAGCAATGGCCTGAGTGAATTCTTCGTCGGTCTTGCCGTTGATAACAACGGAAATGGCGATCTGAAGAGCCTCGGTGTAGGCGTTTACAACATCCTCGCTATAGAAACCGGGGTCGGAACCGGAGATATACTCGCCCTCTTCGATGTACATATCGATCAGAGTCTGCAAGTCATCGGCAAGACTCTTCTCATAGGATACCTCGTAAACATTCCACTGGTTGGTGTCGGTGTATGTCCAGAACCAGATGTTTTCGGAGCTGCTCCAAGAGCCGAGATAAGTAAACTTCTCTTCATTAGTTGACAATGAGAAACCTACAGACTTCGAGTTGCTGATGCGCTCGCCGCTATAATTGCGCCAGTTAGCGACTTCGTTGGCTTCAAGAATCCATGAGCCATCAATACGCGACTTATGGTATTTTTTTACCTTAACTTTACCGTCTTCCGTATATTCTTCGCTCATGTTGTTTTCCTCTGCATCGTATACATAATACGAGTAGGTAGTCGACCAAGGAATATCTTCGTCGCAACTAATGATCTGCAGGTTGGCAGCATTAGCGGGGTCAAGGTCATAAGTAATGGTCTCCCATTCGCCATTATACTTGAGGTAGCCGTCTTGTCCCTCGCCGCGTCCTGCAGTCTCGAGGCGCTTGAGGTAAACGGTAGGAGCGCCGGTACGAATGTCCTGCGGGCCTTCCTCCACGATGTAGATGTTGTCCTCTGTAACGATGCCGGCAGCCGAAAGCTTCGAGCCGGCAAGGTACATACCATAGAACTGAGGAGGACAGAACTCAAGAACAATGGTATCGCCGACATGGATTTCGTCAGCCCCTTTCTGGGCGCCAACATTCCAGCGTGCGTCAACACTGTTCCACATTGCTCCCATCAGAATGAGGAGCATCGAAAGTAAAAACTTCTTCATGTGAATTGAAATTTTAGTTAAACATTAAGATTTTGTGAATAGACATTATAGTCTCGTCTGCAAATTTATACAATTTAGATTGCAAAGATAGTACATTCGCGGCACAAAATGAACAAAAATATGTTAAAATATTCTTTTTGGCGTGGATTTTTTGTTCCAGAATGAAAGAACAATGTATATTTGCACCGAAAAATGAAATAATAATTACAAATTCCTTAAAAATTCACGACCATGACAACAACAATCGTCATCATTGCAATCGTAGTAGTCCTCGTTCTGTGGTGCGTAAGCATCTACAATAATCTTGTGCGCATGCGCAACAATCGCGAAAACGCCTTTGCCAACATAGATGTGCAGCTCAAGCAGCGCCATGACCTCGTGCCGCAGTTAGTAAGCGCCGTCAAGGGATATGCCACCCACGAGCGCGAGCTGTTGGAGCGCGTAACGGCAGCGCGCACCGCCGCTATGGGCGCTACCGGCATCAACGACAAGATTCAGGCCGAGAATGCGCTCAGTTCAGCCCTCGCCGGACTGAAAGTTAGCCTCGAGGCTTACCCTGATCTCAAGGCCAACCAGAATTTCCTGCAGCTGCAGAACGAAGTTAGCGACATCGAGAACAAGTTGGCCGCCACCCGCCGCTTCTTTAACTCCGCCACCAAGGAATTGAACAACGCCGTACAGACTTTCCCCGCCAATCTGATGGCCGGTGCTTTCGGTTTCCACACGGAGCCTATGTTTGAGGTACCGCGCGAGGAGCGCGCCGCATTGGAGAAGGCTCCCGAGATAACTTTTTAGCGCGACGGCGGACTGAAACATGAAATACATAGGCCTATACGCCCAGCAGCGCAGCAACAACCTGCGCTCCATGCTACTATTGCTGCTCTTTCCGACGGTAATAGTGGCATTGGTGTTTGCATTCTGCTATATACTGGCATATTTGCAGCTCCACGGCAGCGGATACGAGACGCCCGAGAACATTATGCCCATCGCCACGGACTATTTCGTGAGCTCCGCCCCCTGGGCAGTGGCGGTGGTGGGCGTATGGTTCGTGATCGCCTACTTCGCCAACACGAGCATGGTGCGACACGCCACACAGGCGCGCCCTTTGGAGCGCAGAGAGAACCCACGCGTATATAATATTGTAGAGAACCTCACGATGACTTGCGGAATGGATATGCCGCAGGTCAATATCATCGACACGCCGGAACTAAACGCCTTCGCCTCGGGCATAGACCGCAAGTCCTACACCGTAACCGTAACGACGGGGCTCTGCGACCGCCTGAACGACGACGAATTAGAGGGCGTAATCGCCCACGAGCTGACGCACATACGCAATCGCGACACGCGCCTGTTGATAGTGAGCATAATCTTTGTCGGAATAATGGGCACACTGATGAGCATAGCGTTGAGAATGGTGTGGAACATGTTCCTCTTCGGCGGAGGAGGCTCGCGCAATCGTCGCGACAGCAAAGACTCGAACGGAGGAGCAGCCATAATCGTGCTATTCGTTGTGGCAGCGTTGCTGGCCGCTATTGGCTATTTCTTCACGATGCTCACGCGCTTCGCTATCAGCCGCAAACGCGAGTATATGGCCGACGCAGGCGGAGCAGAGCTCTGCGGCAAACCCCTCGCGCTGGCCTCAGCGTTGCGCAAGATAAGCAACATGCCCTACGCAGCCAAGGAGGGGCACGAAGACGTGCAGCAGCTGTTCATAGTGCAGCCCTTGGCGTTGAAAGAGGGCAGCTTCAGCAGCTGGTTCTCGTCGCTGTTCAGCACACACCCGCCCACAGAGAAGCGAATACAGTTCTTGGAGAGTCTATAATCGTCCCAAAGACAACATTCTATCTAAGCACAGCGGCATAATGTGCAGCCTAATATAAGTCCAGCGCTTTCGCTGGACTTTTTTGCTGCTTTCGCGCAGCCCTGAGGGCTGTTTCTTGCACCAAACCACGCCAACTTTGTACTTTACCCCCATCGCACGCGATTTTAGCGCCTCCGCGCGCGTATTTTTGTCGTGGAAATTTGCAGAAAAGTCGTTGAACTTCAAAAAATCATATATGAATTTTTGAAAATTCATATATAAAGTTATAATAATTCATATATGATTTCTCGAGAATTTGTATATGAATTTTCAAACTTCGACGACATTTATATAAACTTCGACGACATTCCGCGCCGTCCGCACGACATTTTAACGCGCGAGATGGGGGTATGGTACAAATTTGAGGAGATAAGTTGCCAAAAGGTGGGGCAGCAGAACCGGCGGAGCCGCATAAAACTGCCCTAAGGGCAGCGGAGCAGCAAGAA
>JAFLUU010000152.1 GCA_022508585.1 Prevotellaceae bacterium
GTTCTGCCGTTCCCGAAGACCGGTTACGGATTGGTTACGCAGCGACGGTTTCAGTCGGCATTCTGGCGGGGCTGCGTGACATCGAACTTCCACTGCCTCTGTATGCAAATCGTCTGTCTGTCAATTCTTTTCCTATATCTTTCTCTATTTCGGTTTTTTACACTATCTTTGGCGGCGAAAAAAATAAACATGACCACACCGGAGAATATAAGGCGAATCTTTAGCCATTTCATTGCATTGTTCGTAGTAACTGTGTGGGGCTCAACATTTGTGTTTACTAAAATATTACTGCTCCACGGACTAACCGCAGCGCAAGTCTTTATACTCCGATTTATTATCGCCTATGCGTTAATGTGGGTCTTTTTCACCACTCGCAAGCCGCGTCGTCTTTTTGCCTCATCGCTTAAAGACGAACTGCTAATGCTTGCTCTCGGCATTACCGGCGGATCACTCTATTTCCTAACTGAGAACACGGCGCTCAATTACACCGCCACGACCAACACTTCGCTCATCGTCTGCCAGTGTCCCTTGTTTGCCGCGTTGCTCATCGCGTTCTTTCACAAATCAGAGCGCCTCCGCCCCGTGCAAATTGCCGGCAGTCTTATAGCAGCAGCCGGCGTAGTCGTAGTGGTGCTCAACGGCCACTTCGTTCTTCATCTCTCCCCCTTAGGCGATGCGCTCGCCCTTACCGCGTGCTTATGCTGGGCAGTGTATTCTCTGCTTATAATTTCGGCAAACAAGCGCTACGACGCAGTGTTTATCACTCGCAAGGTCTTCTTCTACGGCCTGCTGTCAATGATACCCTACCTCATCGTTTATCCGGAAATGCCGCCGATGAATATTCTCCTTAAGCCCGAAATTATCTGGAATCTTATCTTTCTCGGTGCAGTCGCCTCGTTACTATGCTTCCTCGCGTGGAATTGGATTATGAAGCAGCTCGGCGCTATCTACGCCTCCAACTATCTTTATCTTAACCCCGTCGTAACAATCCTTTTTGCGTGGGCACTGCTCTCGGAGCAAATCACCTTCTATTTCCTTATCGGCACAGCGTTAATCCTCATTGGCATGTTCCTTGCAGACCGCAAGATACCAAAAAGCGATCGCGCTCAACCATAAAACGCAGATGCGTCCCCTCTCCTATCAGCTGTCCGTCGCAATAAGCCTCCACACGATAGGTAATCTTCTTCCCTTTTATAGCAATAACCTCCGCAGTTGCCTGCACCGCGTCGCCAATCTTGGAAGGCCGCACGTGAGAGACCTCGATATGGCCGCCCACCGTAGTATTGCCCTCCGGCAGATGTGCTTGCACGGCCAGCATGGCCGCATTCTCCATCAGCGCTATCATCATCGGCGTAGCCAACACCGGTAAATCCCCCGAGCCGACAGCTTTAGCTGTCATTGCGTCGCTCACTGTCAACTCGCTTGTATGCTTCAGTCCCGTCTCTAACATTTTTCTCGTTCTAATTTTAGGAAATACGCCGCTAAGCCGTGCGTTGCCTCAGCGCCTCATACAGTAAAATCGCCGCACTGACAGAAACATTAAGCGAGTCGAGTTTTCCCAGCATCGGAATGCGAATATGTGCGTCGGCAGCCTTACGCCAGACATCGGTAAGCCCTGTTGACTCGGTGCCCATGACAATAGCAGTCGGCTTGAGCATAGAAATATCGTAATACAATTGCGAATCCTGCAGCTGGGCTGTAAGTATCTGCATCCCGTGCGCACGCAGCCAGTCGATGCACTCCTCAGAGCTGCACACAACAGTCGGAACAGTGAACACCGCGCCGATAGAACTGCGTATAAGATTAGGATTATAGATGTCCGTAAGCGGATCGCAGACAATGACGGCATCAATCCCCACGGCGTCGGCACTGCGGAGCACGGCGCCAAGATTACCGGGCTTCTCCACACTCTCAAGCACCATCACAAGCGGATTTTTGCCGAGCTTAAGGTCAGATAGAGCCGTCTCGCGCGACCTCACTACGGCAATGATGCCTTCAGTGCCGCTGCGATAGGCTATTTTCTCGTATAGAGCCGGCGAAATGCTGTAAACATCGACATTATCAGGCACCTCGACATGAAGACCACCTATCTGCTCGCAATAAAATATAGTGTCGATTTCAAAACCGGCGTCGATGCAGTGCATCAACTCGCGCCGCCCTTCCACAACGAAGAGGCCGCATTTGCGACGCTCCGACGACTTTTGCTGCAAGAGCCTGAGGCGCTTGATTTTAGGGTTCTGCGCGCTCGTTATAACCTCTATCTCATTCATGACAAGGCGCAAAATTAACCTCCTCGCATCGGCACACTAATGAAACAGCTTGATACGCTGCTCCTCCTCCATGCGAGTGATGAGAAGAGTGCCGTCTTTCTCTATCACGATGTAGCCGTCGAGTCCCTGCACCACCACCTCGCGTTCCGTAGTGGCATGAACAATAGAGTTGGCCGTGTCGTACACACGGATATTGCGTCCTACGAGCGCATTGTTGTGCTCGTCCTTCGGCAGGAGCTTGTGTAGCGACGACCAGCTGCCGAGGTCGCTCCAGCCGAACTCCGCAGGATAAACATAAATCTCATCGGCGTGCTCCATAATGGCATAATCGACCGAGATGTTCTCGCAAGTGGGGAAAACCTCGTCGATAAGCTGCTGTTCGCGCTCCGTGCGATACTGCTCACGCAGGTTCTCGAAGATAGCAGCCATCTGGGGCTGATAGACGCGGAAAGCGTTGACAATCGTAGCCACATTCCAGATGAAGATGCCCGAGTTCCAGAAATAATTAGACTTCCGGATATACTCTTTAGCCACCTCAAGCGTAGGCTTCTCCTTGAACGAGTCCACACGGAAGATATTCTGATTAGTCAACGTGGCATAACTCAAGTCAGCCTCGATATAGCCGTAGCCGGTCTCGGGGTGGTCGGGCTGCATACCGAGAGTAACGATAGCATCGCTCTGCGCCGTGAAGTCAAGACACTGCTGCACAGCCTCACGGAAGCGGGGAACGTCGGTAATGTAATGGTCGCTGGGGCTAACCACGATGTTGGCCGAAGGGTCAACGGACTTGATGACCCAACTCACGTAGGCGATACACGGAGCAGTGTTGCGTCGGCACGGTTCGAGCAGGATATTGTGCGCAGGCAGGTCGGGCAACTGCTGTTGCACCTGCTCGCGGAACGCCTTGGAGGTAACAATCCATATATTATCCATCTCGCAGATGCCGAGAAAGCGGTCGACCGTCATTTGCAGCAGACTGCGACCTACACCCAAGACATCGAGAAACTGCTTAGGCACACTCTCGCTACTCATCGGCCAAAAGCGGCTACCGATGCCGCCGGCCATTATCACAACGTGGTTCATCTTGTCGCTTTACTTTTTCTCCACCATTTCGCCCTTGATAGTCAGGCGCGTCATGCGGGTCTTGCCATTGGTCATGACCGTGATAATCTTATTAAACGTGCCGGCAACGCGCCCTTTGCCGTTGTAAGTAACCTTAATCTGGCCGGTCTTGCCCGGAGCGACAGGCTTCTCGGGATAAGTCGGTATTGTGCAACCGCAAGAAGCCATACACTGGGTGATAACCAGCGGAGCATCGCCCACATTAGTGCAGGTAAAGGTGCAAGTTACGATGCCCTCTTCTTCCGTCAACTTGCCGAAGTCGTGCGTAATCTTGGCGAACTTGAGTTCGCCCTGCGGCGC
>JAFLUU010000153.1 GCA_022508585.1 Prevotellaceae bacterium
TATGAATTTTTAAAGTTTCACGATGAAAAAACAAACGCGGAGGCTCAAAAATCGCACGCGCACGACATTTGTGCGAGTCTGCACGACAATAAAAACTGCCCCGACGCCAAATGTCGTCGGGGCGATGCCTTTTGTGCCGCTATGCACTACGCCTTGTATAGCGAAATGGCTTATACGAATCCTACCGACTGCCGTCGGAGGCAGAGAAATGCTGCATGAGGTAATCTTCGAGGCGGTCGGGCGCGATGTCCTTGAGGATTACTGTCTTGTCGGCATCAAGGAGATAGAGAACGGGCAGGCTGCGCAAGGAGTACAGCTCTTTGTCGTATATCTCGCCGAGATTGATACCCACAGTCCAGTTTTTCGGTAACTCCTTATTGGTAGATTTCCACAGCTTTGTGTCGAAATCGGCATATATGGCGAGGACGCTGAGCCGGCCATTAGCGACTAACTGCTCTAAACACGACGAGGCGCACAGGCGGGTCATGAGTTCTTTGCAGTGGTCGCAGTCCGGATCATAAAACAAGAGGAGCAGTGGGCCTGCGGTCTGCGTGGTGTGCAGCCTTGTGCGCTTTCCCTCGCGTGTGGTGTAGGAAAAATCGGCGGCTTTCATGCCCGGGCGATTTAGCTTGGCGTAACGCAACTGGTGGCGCAAGCGTGTGGTGCGGGCGATGTCCAATATGGGCGAGTTAATCATATTCTCCAAAAAGAGGATATAGGTTTCCTCGTCGTACATGGGGGAATTGGGGTTGTAGAGATAGTCTTCGGCAATGGCGGATAGTAGCTTGTAAGCTTTTGGAGTGCTGCCGGCCTTGCTTAATAATGTATCGATGGCCTCGCGGCGGGCTTGCTCGTCGGCGTATGGCACAACGCTGATGAAATTAGAGAAGTTTTGCTCCATAAAGCCGCTATCGAGCGAGCGCAGCGTGTCAGCAAAATCCATGGCGTCCCAGAAATGGCGAATGATATAAGCTGCGCGGGCAGCCGGCTCTCTCAGCGTGGTGGGTACGTCGGGCAACGGCAGTTCCTCGGCGACAGCTGTGTTTGTCTGCAAAGTGTCTGTAACGGAGGTGTCGGCCTGTGATGCGGAGGCGTCACGAGTGGTGCTCGAGCAGGCGATAAAGAAGGTTGAGATACAGGCAAATATGAATGGTATTGTTTTCATACGAAAAAGGATGATGTCGCTTTTGTGTCGGCAGTGAGCGGATTGAAGTCAGCGCAATTGGCCGGCGAAGGTGAAGCAGTCGGGAAAGATTGTGGCGGCATTGTCTATAGGGCGAGAGAATAGGCCATAGACTGCCGAGCCGCTACCACTCATGGAGGCATAGACGGCTCCCATGTCGTAGAGAGTTTGCTTAATGGCCGCTATCTCGGGATAGCGTGCAAAAACGGAGGGTTCGAAGTCATTGACAACAACATCGCGCCACTGCTCTAAGGGCTGCTTTATGGCGGCAAGCGTATCCATGACAGGCGTGTGTGTGTAGGCAAGCGTGTCTGCCTGCGGCACTACACCGGCGTAAGCCTCGGCGGTAGAAACGGAGACTGACGGCTTGACAAGCACGACATACACTCCCTTAAGGCTGAGACTTACGGGGCTGAACTCATTGCCAATGCCTTCGGCATAGACTGCCGTATTGCGAACAAAGAAAGGACAATCGGCACCGAAGACAGTCAGTCGCTGCTCCATGTCGTCGTCGGTAAGACCGAGGCGGTAATAATCATTGAGCAGCTTCATCATGAAGGCGGCATCGCTACTGCCGCCGCCCAGACCGGCACCGACGGGAATGCGCTTGCTTAGAAAGATGCTGGTGGGGGGCAACTGAAACTCCTCGCGCAGCGAGAGAAAGACGCGCACCACGAGATTGCGGTCGTTGGTGCCGGATATTGGTGTGCCGGACAGGATAAACTCATAGGGCTGGTGCAAATGGTGCGCTTTTTTCACCTCTAAAGAGTCGGTGAGCGGCAGAGGATAAAACACGGTCTGCAAATCGTGATAGCCATCAGGGCGTTGCGCAACGATGCGCAGCCCGATATTTATCTTTGCGTTGGGCAAGCAGTACACTTTATGGTTTGTATTTTAGATGTCGAGATGAATAATGTGTTTTTTATGGCTAAGAGTCAGCGAGTGAGGGAGAATTGGAAGTCGCTGATGCCGATCAGGCGATCGTAACGCGAGCCTCGCTGGCAGTAGTAGGCCAAAACGGTGTAGCGGTTCTCGGTTTGGAAAAAATTGCCTTGTATTTCGGCAGTAGACAGGTGGTCTATGCCTTTGGGCTGATAGAGGTATTGATAATTATAATAGCCCATTTTGAGGAGCTGGGTGTTTTCGTAGAGGCCGCTGTCGGGATTGTACTCCATCTTATATTCATCGGTAAAGCAATCGCCGGTAAACTCTCCGTTGATATAGATGTTGCCTGCCAGCTCGGGCTTGGCTTCCAACGAGAAATGCACAAAAACATAGTCGCCCTCGACATTTGGATCTGCGTGGTCGATGTCGTTTATGTAAAACGCGCCATTCTGATCCTCGTCGTAGACATAGTTGCGGCTCGGCTCGTCGATGAGCAGCGTGGCATGGTAATAGGGATCGTGCCAGCGGATATTGTCCATGCCGATGCCGCCATGCTTGAGCGTGGTCATCTCAAATTTTCTGAACTCATTAGCTGCCGGAAAAATAAGGTCGCGATTATGCTCCCACTGCAGGCCGGTGGGCGTAATGTAATCGGGTTTAGGGTTGAAAACGGCAGCGGACAGTCGCCTGTTCTGCATCGCTACGGTGCGTATCTCGCTATCGGGATAATGCACGTCGAGCGTAGGTAACGGCTGCACGGTATAAATAAGCTGCTGGTGGGTGGCATTAAAATCTATGTCGGTATCGGTAGAGACTTTGGCGGAAATGAGTGAGCCGTTCTCCACTACATAGAACGGGACGACAAGGACATCTGTCTCCTCGTCGTCATCATACACCACCAGACGATAGTTGCCGGACAACCCGATGGCTGTCTGGGCGTCGGGGAACACGAATTGGTAATGGGTGTAGAGGACTGTGGTATTTATCGACTCCTCAAAATCGTCGATTGGCTCGTCGCCAATGCCACGCAACAGGTATTCGGAAGTGAGCAGTCGGGTATTAGGACGCCAATCCCAGGTCATCGGTTCGATGCGGTAGCGCAAACGACGATACTCGTGGCTCATCACATCGAAACTGACGCGCAAACGGTCGGCGCTGCCGAGTTCTAAATAAGGCAGAGCGTTCCAGCGTCCGTTGCGCTCGACCTGGAGTGTGCGAAT
Organism: Prevotellaceae bacterium; assembly: GCA_022508585.1. Lineage (GTDB taxonomy): Bacteria > Bacteroidota > Bacteroidia > Bacteroidales > Bacteroidaceae > UBA6382. Next base: position 3,289 of record JAFLUU010000153.1, read on the forward strand.
ATCACTATCCATAATCTCGTTGCGCTGCCCGAAAATGGCAGCGCACGAGATTATGGATAGCATCAATATCGCAAATAGACGCGGCATCGATGTTTTGCTACATGAGAGCCTTAACTTGTCCGATTACATTCTCTGCCAGTTCGTTGGCCTCCTGCTCTGTAGAAGCCTCGGCGTAGACGCGAATGATAGGCTCAGTATTGGAGCGGCGAAGATGTACCCACGCCGTCGGGAAATCTATCTTAACGCCGTCGATGTCGGTAACTTTCTCGTCCTTGAAGTATTGCTTCACAGACTCGAGAATCGCATCTATATTTGTATCGGGCTTGAGGTCGATGCGATGCTTAACTATCTCATAATGCGGA
>JAFLUU010000154.1 GCA_022508585.1 Prevotellaceae bacterium
TATCGTCTACAGCAGTGATATTGTCGAAATCAATGTTGTATTGAGTCTCGGTAAGGCCGAGAGCGTCCATGTCTTCTTGCAGAATGTAGCACTGGTTGGCCGAAACGCTGTTTGTCAGTGCCTGTGCGATGCAGGGCTGGCCGGATTTGACGGAAACTGTGTAGAAAGTCTTGCTTTTGAGGCCAGTTTTCTTGAGCAGCGTGCCCTTAAGCAAGCCCTCCTCTTCTGGATAAGTCTGCGAGGGGACGATAGTGAAGAGCGGCGCAGCGTAAGAGTCGCCCTTGATGATCACAGGAGTGCGGGCAGGGATAATGTCGCTTACTGGAGCCAGCTGCACATTGCCGTTGTGGAAACCGACGAGGGTGTAGACCTCCACATCGTCGGGAATCTTTACGTCGATGTCGAGATAGAGGCTCTGAATGCCGGCGGAGTTGAGGCTTACCTTGACAGTCTCGGCAGGTTTGATGTACCACTCGGTGCCGGCGGTGCCGCTGTTGGCCGTTTTGATTTGCGCGTCGTTGCTACCCATGGCAGTCGGGCCGTATTGCACGGTGCTGATGCTGTAAAGACCGGCGGATAGCGGAGTAAAGAACATCGGCGCGCCCTCACCCTCGGTCTTGGTTGTGATATTGACGTTGCTCTTGTCTGAAAGCGTGTTTATCGATTTGCCTTGCGCGCTGAGCTCGAGGCCACCCCTCTTGGGAATGCCTATCCACACCTGCTCCGCTTTGCCAGTGGCCGATTTGTGGCTCAGATAGCCGTCGTCGTCGATAGAAAGGGCGGGAGTAGCGGTGTTAACCTCCGCGGCGGAGAGAATAGTGTAGGCGCCGAGATTGTTCATGTCGATAGTAATCTTGTCAGCATTGTCGATGAGGGAGATAAGCTCGTCAGCCTTTTCGTAAGTGATGTTGCCGTCGTCGTAAAGGGTGCGCAGCTGCTCTAATTGGTCGCTGTCGGTCCAGTAACCCACCACGCCCTCGGGCGTAGCGAGGATGCCGGGCACCATAGCCTTGTACTCCTCGAACTTACCCGGCTTGTTGCCGGCCTCCACCACCTGCTGCACGAGTGCCGTCTGCGGCGTGAGGCTCAGATTGTCGTGGAGCAAATACTGTCCGCCGGTAGTGGTGAAGCGATCCACGTAGGTGCTGCCGTCTTCGTTGGCCACCACGCAGATAGAGGTGTTGTTGCCGATGTAGAAGCCCTTGCCGCTGCGAGCGAAAGCCGCTATGTTTTGCGGATTGGTGGAGAGCAGGTTGTCAGCCTCGGTGTCGATGTAGTAACCGGTGCCGATGTTGTACACATTAAGCGTGCCGTATTTGTCAGAGCGCACCACCATCCAGTTAGCACGCGGATCCTCGCGGTCGAGGTCGCCGGTGCGGAGCGTAGGCGTGCCGTCGGAGTTGTCAACGTAGAGCAAGCCGTAGCCCTCGGTGTTGTCTAAAAGATAAGAGCGCTGCGAACCGATGTGCTGCTTGTTGGTCACGTTGGCAAAGCGCAGCTTGTTGTACTGTTGAGCCGTCTGCTTGATAGCTTCGGTCAGCGCACCGATGTCGGAGGGGTTACCCTCGTTGTAAGCCTCTATTATCGCGCTCAGATGCTCGCGACCATAGCTGCCGACCTTGCCGGCGTTGTCTATTAGGTCTTTGGCATAAGCCAGAATAGCCTCGTCGCCCTTAGCAGAGGCGGCGTTGAGGTCTTCGAGCGTGGTGCTGTAGTTGTTGTTGCGGAAAGCCTCGTTGATACGCGCCTGCTTGGCGTCGATGTCAATGGTGTCGACGCACTCCGTGTTGACGAGCAGGGGTACATAGTCCGAGCTGTCGTTTACTTCGCCAAAGCCGCCGTGCTCGATGTAGAAGCAGTTCTCATAGAGGCTGGTAGCGCCGTGGCCATAGTCGTAGCGGCACTCGCGTGCGCCGTCGTTGTAGTTATAATGGCCGCCGGTCATATAGTTGCGGTTGTACCACACGCCGCTACCTGCGGAGCGGTAAAACCTGTTCTTCATATAGCAGCGAGCATAGAGGTCGCCGCCCTTCTCGCCGTAGCACTCAAGGAAAGAATACTCGCCGGCGTTGCCGAACAAGTGGCTCGTGCCGCTCTGACGAATGGTAGAGATGTAGTACCAGTCGTCCTCGTAGTCCATCTTGTACCACGCCGAGAGAATAGTGTTGATATAAGTTAGCTCGGTGGTGCTGCCGTCGCCGTTCTCAAGCAGCACGGTGGCTGTCTCGGGGCGCGCGTTGAGCAGCCACTGCACCCAGTGTCCCGGACGCCAGTGGGCAGGGTTCAGCATACTCTGCACGCCGGTACCTTCGCCGCCGAAGCGGTTGATAGCCGTGTTGCTGCCGCGGTCGATAGCCATAGAGCGGAGGTAAGCGGGCAGGTTGGGGTCCTTGTCGGTGTCGCCGTTGTCCCATGCCGAGAAGAGGGCGGCGTAGTTGCCCGTGCCGTTGGTCGATTGAATGCCGCTGTAGTATCCGCTGCCGCCGAGACACATCAGATAACGCGCCGGCAGCACATACTCCTCGGGGTAGAGGAACTCGCCGTAGACCCAATCGTAGGTATTCTCGTTGACAGCGTTAGGCTGAGTGGAACCCCATGTGTTATTGTGCGCCGAGGGAGCCATAAACACGGCATTAGTCACGATTTCGGCCTTGCCGCTCTCGCGATAGAACTGCAGACTGATCACTCGCGAGGGTGCGCTGTAATAACTGTCGTCGTGAGGATACAGTTTGATCTGATACCATGCGTCAGAGGTGAAGTTTATGTCCGGAAAGAGCTCGGTCTGCATCTCTCCGCCGGCAAACGCCCTATCAGTCGTGATCACACCCTCGTAGACCACCTGCTTGGTGGCCTGATTGGTGATAACCACGTCGAGATTGAGCGCGCGGTTGACACGAGGGTTGTAGACCAATGTCGCTTTCACGTGGCTCACGGGAATACGCGCGTAGTAGCACATTCCGATCTTGTTCTGCGTGGGCCATGAGGCGGCAGTCGTACCGTTTTTGTTGCCGTTGGAGTAGGGGAACTCGGAGTTGTAGTCATAGGCGAAGTAGCGGCAGCCCCATATCACGTCGGGGGTACTCACATAGTTCTGCGCCGAGATGCAGAGAGCGCTTGTGGCGCAAAGCAAGAGGAGTAAGAATTTTTTCATTATTATAAAGTTTTAGTCATTATTTGTGGTCGAAAATGCAAAAATATGCAATATTATGCGCAAAGATATGAAAATTTTTTTATTCCGTTAGTAGTTAGTACTCTTAATTCGCAATAATATTATGTATGCGCACGCGCATACACCCGAGAACTGCCGCCAAGCTAAGTTCGGCGGACGATGTCGCAATAAATGTACAGCGTGCTGCCCCTTACTCCCTCCTTAGCGCCCCTTACCTCGTCGAAATTCATACAAATGTCGTGCGCGCACGATTTTTGGGCCTCGGTGCGCGTAGAAATGTCGTGAAGAATGAAAAAATCTTATAAGAATTTTCAAAAATTC
>JAFLUU010000155.1 GCA_022508585.1 Prevotellaceae bacterium
CTCCTCTGCGGTGGGCTTAATAAACATATTGGTCACGAAATGAGCCTGCCATGCAACCTCAACGATGAAACGAACAGCGAGACGAGTAGCCTCGTTGGCACCGCAGAATGCATCAACCACATAGAGCTGCTTATTGCAAAGCTCCTTGATAGCGATGTCCTTTATCTTTGCCCAAACTTCCTCGGACATCGGATGATTATCGTTCTTATATGCATCGGTAGTCCACCATACTTTATCGTGGCTCTGGGCATCATCAACGATATACTTGTCTTTAGGAGAACGACCGGTGTAGATTCCAGTCATTACATTGACTGTATCGAGCTCAGTGTTCTGACCTTTGTCATAACCGGTGAGTTCAGGCTTTGTTTCCTCGTTGAAAAGAGTTTCATACGATGGATTGTGAGCAATTACAGTCGAGCCTGTAATGCCATACTTTGTCAAATCTAATGTTGCCATAGTAGTATTGTAAATTAATGGTTCATTTTTCTTGGTGCAAATATAACTAATTTAAAGTACGCATACGAGGTTTAAGCAAAAATTCGTATTTGCAGACTTTTAGACGGCTCTTTTTGCCGTGTAGAGTAAACAAAAAGCCGTTAAAAGTGCACTCTGCAGCTTTAGGTGTGCATTTTTTCCTACATATTTTTGGCTGATAAAATATTAAATTCTAATTTTGCCGCACATTTCTTAACATATTTTATTAATCAAAACAAAGAAGTTATGTCAGAAATTGAAGCTAAAGTAAAAGCCATTATCGTTGATAAGCTTGGCGTAGACGAGAGCGAAGTTAAGAGCGAAGCATCTTTCGCAAACGACCTCGGTGCAGATTCTCTCGACACTGTAGAGCTCATTATGGAGTTCGAGAAAGAGTTTGGTATCTCTATCCCCGACGATCAGGCTGAGAAGATTTCTACTGTTGGCGGCGCCATCGAGTATATCGAGGCCAACGCTAAGTAATAGCAGTCTATAATTCCCACCCCAACACATCATTGCCACTCTCTGATAGGGTGTAGCATTTATGTATTGAGGTGGGGATGTTTTCTTTTATTACACCTTATTTTATTATAATATATGGAACTCAAGAGAGTAGTCGTTACGGGTGTGGGTGCCATCACTCCGCTTGGCAATAATGTTGCCGACACTTGGGCAGCCATTGTTGCCGGCAAAAGCGGCGCAGCCCCCATTACTCACTTCAACACTGAGAAGTTCAAGACTCACTTCGCCTGCGAAGTAAAGAATTTCGACCCGAAGCAGTATATTGATCGCAAGGAAGCTAACAAGATGGATCTCTACACTCAGTACGCCATGGTGGCAGCAACTGAGAGCGTGGAAGATAGTGGTCTCAATCTGGAGACAGCAGACAAAAACCGCCTCGGAGTAGTACTTGGCGTAGGCATTGGCGGCATCAATAGTTTCGAGAAAGAAGTAAGCGACTATGCACGTACCGGCGAGGAGCTGGGGCCGCGCTACAGTCCTTTCTTTATTCCTAAAATGATTGCCGACATTGCAGCTGGCTTCATTTCTATCAAATACGGTTTCCACGGCCCCAATTTCGTTACAACTTCAGCATGTGCCTCTTCCACTCACGCCATTGCCACGGCGGTGGATCTTATTCGCCTCGGAAAAGCAGATGCAATCATTACCGGTGGAGCCGAAGCTGCCATTTGGCCTACAGGTCTCGGCGGATTTAACGCAATGCACGCTCTCTCCACTCGCAATGACGATCCCGAAGGAGCAAGCCGCCCTTTCAGCGCCAGTCGCGACGGTTTCGTTATGGCAGAAGGCGCAGCATGTCTCTTCATAGAGGAGCTGGAGCATGCTAAAGCACGCGGAGCCAAGATCTATGGCGAGATTGCCGGATCAGGTATGAGCGCCGACGCACATCATATCACGGCTTCTCATCCGGAAGGCCTCGGCGCCAAACTTGTAATGGAAGCCGCTCTTAAAGATGCCGGCATGAAACCTGAAGATATCGACTATATCAACGTACATGGCACCTCAACCCACGTTGGTGACATCTCTGAGGTCAAGGCTATCCAGGAGCTCTTCGGCGAACACGCCTACAAGCTCAATATCAGTTCTACCAAATCAATGACAGGGCATATGCTCGGAGCTGCCGGTGCTGCTGAAGCATTGTTCAGCCTTCTGGCTGTGCAGAATGACATCGTACCGCCGACTATAAACCACGCCGACGGCGATGATGACCCTGAAATCGACTACAATCTCAACTTTACCTTTAACAAGGCTCAGAAGCGCACTGTGCGCGCCGCTCTCAGCAACACATTTGGTTTCGGCGGCCACAATGCCTGCGTGATTGTTAAGAAATATGCCGAGTAAAGGTTGATAAAAACCGATGTTTCGAGAACGCAAGTCCACGAGCTTGAACATCTGAAAGTCAGAAAAGTTGAAAAAGCTTTTTAATCGCATAAAGTTCCTCTTCCGAAAGAAAGGGGAACTTTATGCGTCTTTAGAAAAGATGATGGGCTTTGCGCCTATCAACATCGACTATTACCGACAGGCCATCACACATCGCTCTGCGTCGGTACGCGACAGCAAAGGCCGCCGCTCAGACAACGAAAGGCTGGAGTTTCTGGGCGATGCAGTAATAGAAACAGTCATCAGCGACATTCTCTACCGCAAATATCCCAATCGCGACGAAGGCTTCCTCAGCACCATGCGAAGCAAACTCGTGGAGCGTAAAAATCTCGGGCGCATCGCTCATGAAACAGGCCTCACCAAACTGCTGCGCACCGATCTGAAGCAGCACTTTGGCAAGGCGCACCACAGTTATCTCGGCGGCAACGCCTTTGAAGCCCTCGTAGGAGCCATATATCTCGATCGCGGCTTCAAGGGAGCCTTCCGCTTCATCAATTATCTTATAGAGCAAGGACATATCAATATCGCCAAGACTGCCCGCGTAGAGGAGAATTTCAAAAGTCTGCTGTTAGAGTGGGGGCAGAAATACAAAGTAGAAGTGAAATTCGTGCTCCTCGACGAAATTACCACCAATCGCGGCAGCAAGCAATTCCGCTACGCCGTAATGGTAGAGGGGCGCGAAGCAGCCACTGCCACAGGTTTCACAAAGAAAGACTGCCACCAACTGGCTGCCAAGAAAGCTTTACGCGCTTTTCATCGCAATCCAAATTTCGAGCGCTCCATGCGCCAGATGAACCTTACTCGCCGAGTGATTGAGGATATGCTGCCTTACGCTCAGCCCACCACGGTTATCCAGTAACGCCGAAAGCGCAAGATAACCCAACGGACGCTCAACAATCATCGTCCACTCCACTACCTTTTATCGATTTATCGGTTTCGGATAGCCTCGGTGTCCGGAGAAACGTCGTGCGGATTCGTAGAAATGTCGTGCACGTCTGATTTTTGAGCCTCGGCGTTTGTTTTTTCATCGTGAAACTTTAAAAATTC
>JAFLUU010000156.1 GCA_022508585.1 Prevotellaceae bacterium
CCTTCTGTATCAGTGAGCGAATGGTCTTAAGCGCATTGATTTCCCTGACCTTTTTTTGCAAAGACTCTACCGTGTTTGCCGACGCAGTCTTCTTGCCGGACTTAGATGCGCTGCTGCTCTTCGTATTGTCTGCAAGCAGGCGCATAATGGTCTGCTCCTTGTCGGTAAGGTCGTCCCAGCGGTCAAAATCGTCGGTGGGGCGCACCGTAGTCTCGCTCGCTAATTTCATTCCGCCGGGCAGGGCGGCTTTCATCACATCGCCGAGGGCGCAGATGTAGTAGTCGGCAATCCATTGCCAGAGTCTGAGGTCGCGTTCGCCCACCACAGGAGTGCTATCCACTAACTCTGCCACAGGTTTAATCTCAAAGCCGTGTTCCTCGGTCTGCTCGCTGAGCGAAAGCACTATGCCGGTCTGCAGTTTGCCGTTGCCAAAGGGCACAACCACCCTGCAGCCCACCCTAATGTGGGCGGCCATCTCGCTCGGCACGGCATAAGTGAAACTCTTGCCGACCGGCACAGGCAGAATAATCTCAGCTTGCATTTTTAACTATAACAAGTCGCTGTAATTAGCGCACAAATCAGCCCTTAGGGCTGCTATGTGCGGGGGTTAATCAGCGTGTCGGGGTTCTCATCGGTGAACCACTTGGAGTAAGTGAGGTAGTGGCTCGCGATACCCACATTAAGCTCTTTCGCTTGGTCGGGGTCTACTTTCTTAATGAACTTCGCAGGCACTCCGCCCCACAGCTCGCCTGCGCCAACCTCGGTATTCTTGAGCACAAGGGCGCCGGCGGCGATGATAGCCCCGTCGCCGATGTGGCAGTCGTCGAGCAGCGTGGCACCCATGCCGATGAGCGCGCCGTTACCAATCTTGGCGCCGTGCACCGTAACATTGTGGCCTATCGTAACATCGTCGCCGATTTCGATAGCCGCCTTCTTATAGAGCGTATGCAGGCACGAGCCGTCCTGAATGTTCACGCGGTTGCCGATTTTGATGTAGTTGACATCGCCTCTCACCACCGCGTTAAACCACACGCTGCAGTCGTCGCCCATTTCCACCTCGCCAATCACGGTAGCGTTCTCCGAGAGGTAGCAATTCTTGCCAAACTTAGGGGTCAAGCCCTGAATAGTCTTTATTAAAGCCATATCATTATTTTATATTAGTCATTATCTATTTGCTTTCCACCCTCTACGGCAGCCGTGGCGCGTCGCAGCCACTCGCGGTCGGCCTCGTCGGTGAGCAGAGGCATCAGCTGCTCCTGCACATGAGCGTGATAGTCGTTAATCCACTGCAGCTCGCAGGGCGTAATCATCTCCCAGTCCACCGGACGCAGGTCGATAGGACACAGAGTGAGCGGCTCAAAGCCCACAAACGCGCCGAACTCGGTCTGTTTGTGCGGCACGCAGAGCAGAACATTCTCAATCCTCACTCCGAAGCGCCCGGCGAGGTACAGTCCGGGCTCGTCCGTAACGGTCATGCCCTCGCTGATGGGCGCAGCCACATAGTTCATGCGAATTTGGTGCGGCCCCTCGTGCACACAGAGGTGCGAGCCGACGCCATGCCCCGTGCCGTGGCCGTAATTGTAGCCCTCCGTCCACATAAACTGGCGCGCGGCGAGGTCAAGCTGCGTGCCGCTGGCATTGCGCGGGAACTTGAGGCGGCTAAGCGCGATATGCCCTTTCAGCACGAGGGTGTAGACGCGCCGTTCCTCCTCCGTGGCCTCCCTGCCGAGCAGAATGGTGCGCGTAATATCGGTGGTGCCGCAGATATACTGCGCGCCGGTGTCCACCAAGAGCAAGCCTTCGTTCTTGAGCGGCCGGTCGGTCTCCGGAGTGGCCTCATAGTGAACGATAGCCCCGTGCTCCTTGTAGGCGGCAATGGTGTCGAAGCTCAGACCCTCGAAATCGGCGGATTCATCGCGCAATTCGGTCAGCTTTTTGTCTATGGAAATCTCAGTTTCGCCGCCCTCGGGGACTGCTTGCTCGAGCCAGCGCCACCATTTGACGAGCGCCACGCCGTCTTGCAGCATCGCGCGGCGCATTCCGCGCACCTCGCTTTCATTTTTCCGCGATTTCATCGAGGAAATTGGGGTGGGGCTGCATATATTCCTGCCCCTAAGGGGGTCAGTGCAGATGCTGCCGAGCGTTATGTTGGTCTGAGGGGAGAAAAGGATAGTGCCGCGCTGCTGACTCAGCGCCTTGCCGATGCTTTCGTAGTCCTCAGTTTTTATCTTGTTGTCATTGAGATATGCCTGCACCTCCGGCGTGAGCTTGCGGCGGTCGCAAAAGAGCGTGGTCGCCTCGCGGCTTACCAAACAGTAGGCGACAAACACGGGATTGCACTTCACATCGCTGCCGCGCAGGTTGAGCAGCCACGCAATCTCGTCGAGCTGGCTCACAAGCACGCAGTCGGCTCCCTGTTGCTCGGCCTCGCAGAGCACACGCTCTATCTTGCTGCACGCACTCTCGCCTGCCCACTCCATAGGCTGCACCTTGAGTGGCGCAAGGGGTAGCGCAGGGCGGTCGATCCAGAGAGCATCGGGCGCACTGTGGTCGGTGTCGAGCTGAATCTCGTGTTTCTTAAACGCAGAGGTGTAGCTATCCTCCTCACTCATCATCATGGTGTTGCCGTCCACGCCGACGCGGCTGCCACTCGGCAGCACCTGGCACAGCCACTCGGCAATGGTGGGCGTGCCCTCCACGCCCTGCCGCATAAGGGTGTAAGGCGTGCTCTCCAAGGCCTGCTCGGCGGCAAGGAAGTAGCGCGAGTCGGTCCAGAGCGCGCAGAGGGGCTGCCCCTGCTCGTTGTCGAGGCAGGTAATGACGACGGTGCCGGCACTGCCGTCGAAGCCGCTGATCCATTGGCGGCACTGCCAGTGCTCCGGCGTGTACTCGCTGCCGTGAGGGTCGCTGCTCGGCACAATATAGGCCATCAAGTCGTGCTCTCGGAGCCACCGGCGCAGCTGTTCTACGCGATTGCAGATGTCTTTCTTCATAGTTCTGTTTGATTTTGCATACAAAGGTAATGCGTTATTCACAATCTCGCAATCTACAACCTGCAATTTATTTTTGCTTCCGCAATTCTTCCTGCACCTAACCCTCTCAACGCCACCCCTAACCTAGCCAAAATTTACCATAATCCCCTCCTTATCACACCACACCTCCACATTTGCGCACCTTAGCTCCTCAAAATTTTACCATACCCTCTCAAAGTTCGCACTAAAGGCCTCCGAACTCACAGAAATGTCGTGCGCGCGCGATTTTTGGGCCTCGGCGCTTGTTTTTTCATCGTGAAACTTTAAAAAATCATATATGAATTTCTAAAAAACCTTATAAGAATTTCCGGGAATTTATATAAGAATTTTTGAAAATTCTTATAAGATTTTTTCAAAATCAA
>JAFLUU010000157.1 GCA_022508585.1 Prevotellaceae bacterium
TACGGATTTCGAGGCCCAAAAATCGCGCGCGGAGGCCTTTTCTGCGAACTTCGAGAGGGATAGGTGAAATTTTGAGGGGATATACTGTGCTAAGAAGGGAGAAAGTATAAAACCGGACTCAGAATGAAATCTATTCTTAGGATATTTTTGTATTTCGCTCAATTTACACTAACTTTGCTTACAGAAACACCTAAGATTATGAGACCTCTTATTCTGATTTCCAACGACGATGGCTACCAGTCGCGTGGTTTAGCTGCACTGATCGAGGCCGTGCGCGAATTAGGCGACGTCTTCGTGGTGGCTCCCGACGGCCCACGCTCCGGCGCAAGCTGTTCCATAGTGAGCGATGTGCCCATTAGCTATCGCCACATACGCTCCGAGGAAGGAGTCAAGGTCTATGCGTGCAGCGGCACGCCGTGTCTGTGCGTCAAGATGGCGCTCGACCAGATGATGATGCGGCGGCCTGACCTCGTTGTGGCCGGCATCAATCACGGCAACAATGCTTCAATCAACGTACACTACTCCGGCACCACCGCCGTGGCGACCGAGGCAGCGCTGTGCGGCATTCCTGCCGTGGCCTTCTCGCTTGACAACCACGACCCCGAGGCTGACGTGGAGCGCCTCATTCCTATCTGCAACCACATCACCCGCAGGGTGCTGGAGCACGGCCTGCCTTACGGTTCGTACCTCAATGTCAACTTTCCCGACTCGGAGATTTTTCAGGGTATCCGCGTATGCCGCATGGCCTACAGCCGTTGGGTCGATGAGTTCGAGCCATGCCCGCGCAGCCGCGGCGGTCATTACTTCTGGCTCACGGGTGAGCAAGTAGACGACGAGCCTAACGACACCACCACCGACCTCTGGGCCATGCGCCACGACTATGTGGCTATCACGCCAATCATGGTAGACCCCACCGACCACAATCTGGTGCAGCAGATGCAGCAATGGGACTTGTAGATATAAGGATAAGAAAATGAAATACTTCCTAATTGCCGGCGAGGCCAGCGGCGACCTCCATGCGTCCAACCTCATGCGCGCGCTCAAGACGCAAGACCACGAGGCGGAGTTCCGCTTCTTCGGTGGCGACAAGATGCAGGCCGTCGGCGGCACGCTGCTAAATCATTACAGGGACATTGCCTACATGGGCTTCATCGCCGTGGCTCTCCACGCGCGCACTATACTGCGTGCCATGCGCTATTGCAAGCAGGCGATTGTCGACTGGCAGCCCGACGTGGTGATTTTAGTCGACTATCCGGGTTTTAACCTAAAGATTGCCGCTTATGTGCGCAAGCATACGCGCATTCCGGTCTACTACTACATCTCTCCTAAGATTTGGGCATGGAAGGAGCGCCGCATTCACGCTATCAAGCGCGATGTGGACGAGATGTTCTCCATTCTTCCGTTTGAAGTCGACTTCTATCGCAAGCATTCCTACCCTATTCACTACGTTGGCAATCCTTCGGTCGACGAAATTGCGGAGTGGAAGGCTTGTCGTAACGGTAGCATCGAGAGTCCGCACTCGCGCATCATCGCTCTGTTGCCAGGGTCGCGCATTAGTGAAATCCGCGCCAACCTGCCGCTCATGCTCCGCGCTGCGGCGCCCTACGCCGGCAAGGGATATGAAATTGTTATCGCCGGTGCGCCCGACATGGACGACAGTCTCTACCGCCATATCGAGGACAGCGTAAATCTTAACGGCTTAAAGACCACTATTATGCGCAACTCCACCTTTGCCCTGCTCGATAAAAGCGAGGCCGCCCTCGTTACGAGCGGCACGGCCACGTTAGAGACTGCCTTGCTCAATGTTCCGCAGGTGGTGTGCTACTATATGAAAGCCGGCAAGTTCGTTTCGCTGCTGCGCCGCCTCTTTCTTAAAGTCAAGTACATTTCTTTGGTCAACCTCATCGTCGATCGCGAACTCGTGCCCGAGCTTGTGGCCGACCGTATGACCGAATCGAACCTTGCCGCCCACCTTGCGTCCATAGTCGAGGGCGGTGCTGCGCGCGAAGCCCAGCTTAGCGGCTACCGCGAGATGACACAGCGCCTCGGCGAGGCCGGTGCGCCCCGTCGTGCAGCAAAAATAATGATTGCCACGCTTGCCAAAGCAAGCCGCTAAAGGCGGCCTTATGCGCGCCAAGTGGGGAAAGAGGCTGAAAATGCGCATAAGCATCTGTAAATATGAAAAAAAAGAGTAAATTTGCAGTCTGAAAAACAAGTATTATCGTAAAACAAACAATTTTTCCTTACATATATTATATGCAAGACAGCACCAAGCAACTGTTAGACACTATTATCGAGGGTATTCAGGAGAAGAAAGGTCAGCGCATCGTTGTAACCGATTTTTCGAGCATCAAAGATGCCATTTGCAAGTATTTTGTGATTTGTCAGGCCAACAGTAGCACTCAGATTGAGGCTATAGCCGGCTCGGTGAGCGATTTTACACGCGAGCGACTGGGCGAAAAGGCTATCGGCGTGAGCGGCTTGGAAAACTCCTACTGGGTTGCTGTGGACTATGGCGACATTATGGTGCATATTCTGCAGCCTCAGGCACGCGACTTCTATGATCTGGAGCACCTCTGGGCTGATGCCAAACTGACCGAGATAGCAGAGCAACCTTAGGAGGTTGCAGGCAAAGCAACGCACGATATATAACACAATGGCTTCTAACAATAATAATATGAGAATGCCCAAGTTCAAGCTGAACTGGACATATATGATCGTTATACTGCTGCTGGCTTATATGTTTTATACCAATAGCGGCAGCGGTGGCAACTTCCAGAAGGAAGTGAGCTACACTGAGTTCCAAGAGTACGTACACAAGGGCTGGGCGCGCAACATTGTGGTAAACAAGGGCGACGGCAATGTCCGTATGTATATCCAAAAACCTTATGTCGGCGAGATTTACGGCAAGGCCGCCGAGGCTGGAAAAGACCCCTCGGTGGTGGCGGAATTTCCCTCCGTCAATGATGTCAGCGAGTTCCTCAATGCTGAAAAAGAGGCAGGGCGTTTCTCCGGCAAGATAGAGTATGACTCCAATAGCAACTTCTTAGGCTCGCTGTTCCTCAACATTATACTGCCGGTGCTCCTCTTTGTGGGACTCTGGGTGTTCCTTATGCGCCGTTCCGGCGGCGGTGGGGGCATCTTCTCCGTCGGTAAGAGCAAGGCGCAGCTGTATGAAAAGGGCGGCAAGCTGAATATCACCTTCAACGAGGTCGCCGGTCAGGACGAGGCCAAGCAGGAGGTGCAGGAGATTGTGAAATTCCTCAAAGATCCCAAGAAATACACCGAGCTCGGCGGCAAAATACCCAAGGGCGCGCTCCTTGTAGGCCCTCCGGGCACCGGTAAGACACTGCTTGCCAAGGCTGTGGCCGGCGAGGCGG
>JAFLUU010000158.1 GCA_022508585.1 Prevotellaceae bacterium
GCGAGCCCAGCTCTGTGAAGTTCTGCGCCAAGATTGGCATGAACTACGCCAGCTGTTCTCCGTTCCGCGTGCCCATCGCTCGCCTCGCTGCGGCCCAGGCAGCCGTTGAGGAGTAAAATCTACGTTTTCGCGAAGATTTAACAAATTTCCGCAAGATATAATAATTTCGAGGGCTCGCCAAATTTTGGCGGGCCCTCGAGTTTTGAAAAAACAGGCATCGCGCAAAAAGAAATGTCGTCTACTTTTTCACAATTAGGTTTCTCTTCTGCTTAATTAGGCTTCATTTCTATTTAATTAGGTTTCATTTAAACTTAATTAAGCTCTTTCCCTTTTATAATTATGCTTACTTGTTTTATAATTAGGCCTTATTTTAAGTTTATTATACATGATTTAGCCCTGTTTATTTACCTTTTTGTTATCTTTGCAATCGGTTTTATTGCCATTAAGGTAATTTAGCGGCGCAAACGGGCTTTGCATTTGCTTTATTATCAATGGTCGCCTACGCCGAGTCGAGGGAGATGGTGTTTTGCATAACGACATTTGCACAAATGTCCACGACATTGACCGAGACGGGTGCGGAACGGGAAAATAGAACCACTATTATATATAGAAAGGCGTTTACTCAACGCTTTATCGCTACACTCCAAACTTCGAACACTTGGTAACCACGTGGCGATCGGCGCAATGGTAGATGACCTCGGGATATGCTGATACATATTCCTGACGACATTGTAAGTATACCTATGGTATATTTATGTATTCGTCAGGAAAAGTGTAGGTATATCGGCGTGGGCTTCGAAGTTGCTTATCTAACGTGGTGGTAAGTTCGAAGACCAAGGAGTGTGAGATAAGTAACGAGTACGGATCTCACGTCTTTTTTGTATAAATAGTCGCAACAGCTAAACAAACAACGACCTTGCAGGAGATCCCAAGCACAAACGGGTTCTGATATGCAACAAAGACACACTGACAGAGGTTTGTATTTTCACGAATTAGCCACGACTTGCAAAAATTACTTCATTCCCTACATACAAAAGTGGCATAACGTCGATGCAGAGACGGCAGTCTTGGAAATTGGATGCGGTGAAGGGGGTAATTTGCTGCCATTCGCGGAGATAGGGTGCTCAACCACAGGTGTAGACATCGCAGCGCGTAGAATAAAAGAGGCTCAACATTTCTTTAACGCCTGCAAAGCAGAGGGAAAATTCATTGCGGAGGACATTTTTAAGCTCAAAGATTTAGAAAACAGCTACGACCTCATCATTTGCCATGATGTCATAGAGCATATTGACGACAAAGACTTGTTTATGTCTAAAATAGGCAATTATTTAAAGGCCGACGGAGTAGTATTTATGTCGTTCCCGGCTTGGCAAATGCCGTTTGGCGGCCACCAACAAATCAGCAAAAACAAAATATTATCACATCTCCCTTTCGTTCATCTGCTGCCAACCTCTTTTTATAAAGCGCTGATAAAACTCTTTGGCGAAGATGAAGGAAATACAAAGGAGCTACTTGCAATAAAACGAACCGGAATTACAATAGAGCGTTTCGAAAAGATAATTAACCACACCAACCTTTCAATAAAACATAGAGAACTGTGGTTCATCAATCCTCATTATAAAACAAAATTCGGATTAACTCCGCGCAAACTCCCACGTCTATTTTCCAATATTCCTTATTTCAGGAATTACCTGACTTCCAGCTGCTTTTATATACTATCGCGCTAAGAGATATTGCCATTTTACTTCTCACTCAAATACAGCTGGGCGAGCAGAATGTCGATGGGAGTAGTGATTTTGATGTTCTCGCGGTTGCCCTCAATGAGGCGAATGGGATGACCGAGGCTCTCCACCACCGAAGCATCGTCGGTAAAGACATCACGATAGGGCTGAGCGTAAGCTTCAGCCAGCACAGAATACTGAAAGACCTGCGGAGTCTGCACAAGCATCACATCGCGGCGGTCAACGGCGACAAAGTGTCCCTCTCCGTCCTTCACGCGAACAGAATCGACGGCTGACAAAGCCGGAACAACCGCCCCACACTGCGCAGCCTCACTGAATGCGCGACGTATCACCTCAACACTAACCAAAGGGCGCACCGCGTCGTGAACAGCACACACTCGCGACGAGTGTTCAGTGCAGCTGCACAGTGCATCTATCTGAGCCAATCCGTTTTTAACGCTGTGGAACCGTTCTTTGCCACCGAGAGCAATCGTCAAAGGGGCACGAAAGTCGTACTGCTCGCAAAGGCTACGCCAATAGTCCACATGAACCTCCGGCAACACCAACACAATGTGCAGAGACGGCAGCGCCTCGAGGAAACGCTCGATCGTGCGCATCAGCACCGGCTTGCCGCCGAGCAACATGAACTGCTTGGGCACGTCGCTACCCATACGCAGTCCCTTACCACCCGCAACAATTATCAGATAGTCAGCCATTCAGTTACCTTTGTCGACTTCTTAGCACAGCATACCGTCGGCCACCTTACGAGCGTTCTGCTCATCGGTCAGCGCCGCAAGCAGAGCCAGCGCAAAGGGCAGCGCGGAAGACGGGCCATTGCCAGTGATGATGTTACCGTCGCGCTCCACACGCAGAGCGGTGTAGTCAGCGCCCACAAGCTTGCCCTCGAAGCCCGGATAGCAGGTCGCCTTCTTGCCTTGCAGCACACCAAGCTCGCCTAACACATAGGGCGCGGCACAGATAGCACCCACAAGTTTGCCCTCGACGACATACTTCTTAACAGTGTCGCACACCAAATCAGAAGCACGCAGATTGTCAGCTCCAGGCAGGCCGCCGGGGAGCACCACGAGGTCTGCGTCAGTAGGATCGTACTCATTATCGGCATCACAGAGCACCTCGATGCCATGAGCACCGTCGACATAGGGGTCTTCGGTCAGCGACATTGTTGTAACCTCCACCCCACCGCGGCGAAGCACGTCAACAACGGTCAGAGCCTCTATCTCCTCGAAGCCTTCAGCCAGAAAAACGATTGCTTTCTTCATATTCTCGTATTTTATTTTGATTACATAATCGGCAAAGTTAACGCAAGCTGCGCGAAATGCCAAATTTATGTTCCTACTTTCTAATAACTTTTTTGGAACATCAACCATTCTTTTATTATTCTAAAACTTCAAGCGATAATTGTCGTCAAGATTTTACCTAACCCCGTAGGGGTCGCGAGCAGTAGCCACTTCGTCGCGCCGGAAGGCGCGGTGGCGGACAGCAAAGGCGAGAGCACAGCAGCTATTCCCCTCAAAACTTTACCTTAACCCCTCAAAGTTCATAGAAAAGGCCTCCGCACGCGATTTTTGGGCCTCCGCACGCGTAGAAATGTCGTGAAAAATGAAAAAATCTTATAAGAATTTTCAAAAATTCT
>JAFLUU010000159.1 GCA_022508585.1 Prevotellaceae bacterium
GCGCACCTGCTTTGGGAGCAGGGGGTCGAAGGTTCGAATCCTTTCACCCCGACACCAATAGGAAAGCGGCATTTACTTTTAGTAAGTGCCGCTCTTTTTTTTTGTGATCCGGCTGGGATTCGAACCCAGGACCCACAGCTTAGAAGGCTGTTGCTCTATCCAGCTGAGCTACCGAACCAGATGCCTTTTGAAAAGCGACTGCAAAATTAAGCCATTCTTCTTAATTCGCCAAATTTTTTGCAGAATTATGGTCGGATATGCCGTTTAACTCTTTTTTATGTATCATGATAACATCTCAATGCGTGGAATTTATTTACCTTTGCTCGCGAACAATAAAAACCGATTAGCAATGAAAAACTTTGAATTAGTCGCACTTCCGTATGCTGCCGATGCGCTGGAGCCGATTATTGGCAAGCAAACTGTAGACATTCATCACGGCAAGCATCTTCAGACCTATGTCAACAACCTTAACGGCCTGCTGCCCGGCAGCGGACTTGAGGAACTGTCGCTCGAAGAGCTCGTAGTAAAAGCAGAAGGCGCCATACTTAACAATGCAGGGCAAATACTTAACCATAATCTCTACTTCACTCAGTTTACCGCGCCTCGCGCAGAGAATAAGCCCGTAGGCAAATTGGCAGAAGCTATCGACAAGGTGTTTGGCAGCCTTGAGGCCTTTCAGGCAGAGTTTGAGAAAAAAGGCACCGGCCTTTTCGGATCAGGTTGGGTATGGCTTTCCAAAACGAACGACGGCGGGCTGGTTATTACGCAAGAGCCCAACGCAGCCAATCCGCTGCAGCGCGGACTGACTCCGCTGCTTACCTTTGATGTGTGGGAACATGCCTATTATCTTGACTACCAAAACAAACGCGCCGACTATCTGCACGCCCTGTGGGCGCTTGTAGACTGGACGGAAGTGGAGCGCAGATTTACGCAAATATAATAAGGTACACAGAAAGATGGGCTTATATAGCAAAAGACCGTCGGCTATTCCTACCGATATGGCGGAATGGCCGGGTATGGACGATGTTCGGGTGCAGGCCGTCAACAAAGCTGCACCCGAACACATCTGTTCCTTTATGCCGGCGGAGTGGCACCCGCAGAGAGCCGTGCAGCTGACATGGCCGCACGATGCCACCGATTGGGCGGAGCGTCTGGACGAGGTAACGGACTGCTATTTGAGAATAGCTTACGAGATCAGCGCGGTCGAACCGCTCATCGTCGTATGCAAAGACGCGGAAACTTTGTCCGCACTCCTGCACAAGCAACTGCCTCAGCGCTGTGTGGACAATATACGCCTCGTGCAATGTCCGACTAATGACACTTGGGCGCGTGACCACGGTTTTATTACCGTAAATGTAGAGGGAGAATACCATTTGCTCGACTTCCGGTTTAACGGCTGGGGCGGCAAGTTTGACGCGGAGCTCGACAATGCTATAAACCGCCATCTCTACGCATCGGGACTCGTGCGCGGCGTATATGAAGACCATCTGGATTTTGAGTTGGAGGGCGGCAGCATAGAGAGCGACGGCCTCGGCACACTGCTGACCACCGGTGCCTGCCTGTTAAACCCCAATAGGCATCATGATATCTCTAAAGAAGATGTGGAGCGCGAACTGCTGGCGCGCTTGAAAGCCAAGCGAGTCTTGTGGCTCGATCACGGCTATTTAGCCGGCGATGACACCGATAGCCACATCGACACTCTGGCGCGGCTTTGCCCCAACGACACCATTATCTATGTGAAGTGCGAGGACAATGCCGACGAACATTACACGGAACTGCAACTGATGGAGCAGGAGCTGCAAGCTATGCTCACGATGAGTGGCAAACCATACAGATTGCTCGCTCTGCCTATGGCTCCTGCGCTATACGATGAGAGCGGTCTGCGTCTGCCGACTACATACGCCAACTATCTTGTTGTCAATGGTCGCGTACTGATGCCGTCCTACGGCGACAGCGAACTCGATAGCAAGGCCAAGGCCGTCATTGAGCGTGCTTTCCCTAACCGCAGCGTCGTAATGGTAGACTGCCGCATTCTCGTCTGGCAGCATGGCTCTCTCCATTGTTGCACTATGCAGTATTATTAGCCGAACATTCTGATAACGGCACCTATTATGCGGTGCGGAATGGTCTGTGTATGGCCTCTTCAATTCCTTTAAGGCTATCATTGAAGTGAATGCCATACTTCTCGATAGCAGAGCAGTCCATAGTTAGGTTTCTTGCCTGTTCGGCGTATCTTTCTGCGTCCGGCAAAATCCATTCTGTCGGTTCTTTCAGTCCCATAAGCATCGCAGCTTTCAGGTTGAGCTCATAGCTGTTCAGAGTGTTGCCGCTGCCGAAGTTATAGATGCCTCCCGGCAGAGAGATGACCTTCTCCATATTCCTGACCACCTCCCAAATATATGTTACTCCGCGATATTCATGTGTGGCAGCATAGATAGGCGAGCCTTCATCGTGTGCTTTTTGCAAGTTAACCAAAATGTTGGTGTTCAGTTTCATGCGACTGTCGGGCAAATCATACATCCATGTCAGTCGTAACCCTATGGACTCGGGCAGATTTCTTTGTGCTCTTTGTTCGGCCTCCAATTTGTGCTGGCCATAGATGTTGACAGGCAGAAGCATATCCTCCTCTTTGAGACCGCCAAGCATAGGTGTACCGTTATATACCTGGTCGCTTGACATAAATACGAGTTTTGCGCCGGTAAGTTTACACGCCTTGGCAATCCTTACCGTGCCTTGCACATTTACCCTATGTGAATCTTCGGGATTTTGCTCACAATACCATGTGTTGCTTAGTGCAGCGCAATGAATGACAACCTTAGGATTGTGTTCGTTTATGTACGCCTTGACTGCCTCTTCGCGGCTGATGTCCAATTCATTGTGCGACGGCAGTAACAGATTGTACTTCTCTTTGTAGTAATAAGCCAGTCGACTGCCTAAGAATCCGCTGCTGCCCGTAATCAATATCTTTGTCTTCATTGTTTTCAAGATAGTTTCTATATAAAACACTAACATGCTTTTGGCAAAAATAATATATTTTGTCAAATAACTAAACCTGCCTGTTGTTAAAATCATTTTAGAGTGCGACAAAAGTCGTGCGCCTCACACAGAATAACTGCTGCTTTATGTCTATTCTCGTGTTTATCTTCTCGATATTCGTAGAGGCTGTTTTTATTCGCGTGAAAGTGTTACTATATATCGTTTGGATATGTGCAAATGTCGTGCGCGCCCGATTTTAGAGCCTTCGCACCAGTTTTTATAGGCATCTCGCCAGATTTTTGCTCGTTGAACTTCAAAAAATCATATATGAATTTTTGAAAATTCATATATAAAGTTA